>JAPLGV010000259.1 GCA_026389975.1 Chloroflexota bacterium | reverse complement strand
GTCACGCCGAAGTTCAGGCATTCTTCGCCGGTCAGTTTGCCAATGCCGTACGTGCGGTCGAGCATGAGCGGGTTGCGGGTCAGGAGCGCTTCGTACTCGTCAACGCGCTTGGGGAATGTCTTGAGAATGTTACGGACAGCCGCTTCGAACTCGACCGGCACGTCCCGCCACAACCCGCCGGGGCGGATGTAGGTGGTCATCATGCGCTGGCCGGAGCACATCTCCATGATATCCAGGAGGTACTCGCGTTCGCGGAAGCAGTACAGGAACATGGACATGGCCGCCAGGTCGAGGGCCGACGTGCCCAGCCAGACCAGGTGCGAAGCGAAGCGCTGGAGCTCTGCCAGGATGACGCGAATGGCCTGGGCGCGCGCGGGCACGTCCAGGTCGACCAGCTTCTCGACCGCCAACGAATAGGCCAGGTTGTTACCGACCGTATTCATATAATCCAACCGGTCAGACATCACCTCGGCCTTGGCGTAGGTCTTGGCTTCCATATTCTTCTCGATGCCGGTGTGCAGGAAGCCGATGTCGGGGATACAGTTGACCACGATCTCGCCGTCCAGTTCGAGCAGGAGGCGCAGCACGCCGTGGGTCGAGGGGTGCTGCGGCCCCATGTTCAGCAGCACGGTCTCGCCCTGGATGGCCCGCTCGGAGACCAGGTGTTTCAAATCATCTACGGTGATTTCTTGAATATCAGGCATGGCCGCTATTCCTTGGCGTAGGGCTTGCGCGAGTTGATCTCTTCAAAGTTGAAGGTGAACTGCGGTTCCTCGTAGCCCAGCGGGTAATCTTTGCGCAACGGGTGGCCTTCCCAGTCGGCGGGCATCAGGATGCGGCGCAGGTCGGGATGGCCTTGGAATTTGATGCCGAACATATCCCACAGCTCGCGCTCGCGCCAGTTGGCGTTACGGTAGAGATGAGAGACGGTCGGCAGGGACGGGTTGATGCCCGGTACCGGCACACGCAGGGTCAGGACCAGGTTCATGGCGATTGAGGTGAACTGGTAGATGACGTGGAAGCGGGGTTTCTCCTGCGGCCAGTAGTCCACGGCGGTCAAGGCGGAGAGCAGTTCGAAGCCCAGACCATGGACCTTCTGGCAGGCCGCGACGATTTTCTCCGCCGGGATGACCAGACTGACGTCACCGCGGTATTCGGAGGCGGTCACCCCGAACTCTTTTTCCAACTTCCCGACGATGGGTTGCAATTTCTTTTCCATGCGCAGCCTCTATTTCTTGATTTCGGCGAATTTCATGCCGCGCACTTTTTCATAGAGCGTCAGTACGCCATGGATGAGCGCCTCAGGCCGCGGCGGGCAGCCCGCTACGTAAACGTCCACCGGTACCACCTCGTCCACGCCCTGCATAATGGCGTAGTTGTTGAAAACTCCGCCACACGAAGCGCAGTCGCCCATGGAAATGACCCATTTGGGCTCGGGCATCTGGTCGTACAGGCGGCGCAGGACGGGTGCCATCTTGCGCGAAACGCGCCCGGCCACAATCATCAGGTCCGATTGGCGCGGAGAGGGACGCATCAGTTCCATCCCGAAGCGGGACATGTCATAATGAGCCGCCTGAGCAGACATCATTTCGATGGCACAGCAAGCCAGCCCAAAAAGCATCGGCCACATGGCATTGGTCCGGGACCAGGCAACAGCCTGTTCCAGCGTGGTGGTGGCGATGCCCATATTACCGAGTTTTTGTTCTACTCCCATTCCAAAGCTCCTTTCTTCCACGCGTAAAAGTAACCTACCAGTAAGATAGCAATGAAGAGGAACATTTCCACCAAACCAAACAGGCCCAGTTGGCGGAAGACAAGCGCCCAGGGCAGGAAGAAGACGGTTTCGATGTCGAACAGGATGAAGAGGACGGCGATGAGATAGAACCGCACCGGCATCCGGCGTGTGCCGGGGCCGATGGGATTCATGCCCGATTCATAGGGCATCGCCTTTTTATCGGTAGCGTGTTTCGGGCCGAAAATGGTGCCCAGCCCGATGGCGATAAAACCAATCAGTGTGGTGACCAGGATGAATGCGGCGATGGCGGCGTATTCGAGAAGCATAAATTCTCCTCAGGGATGGACTTGGCGTACCTACCGGCGGCAAAGTATAACATAAGACGTCGAATAG
>JAPLGV010000082.1 GCA_026389975.1 Chloroflexota bacterium | reverse complement strand
AGTTCCGCCGGGACACGCGCCCTGGCCAGTTCGATGAGATTACCCGCGCCAAAGTCGCTCCAGATGAGCGGTGGCGATGGACACACATCGAAGACCGCCTGCGGCTTCTCAGCCAACGCCTGGCGGTCGCCGCCTGCCCTGAGCGCAGTCGAAGGGGCGAAAATCGCCAGCATATCAATCATCGTGCCGAGGGTCTGAAGGGAAAACGAACCGGTCACAATTGGCTTCTGCGAAAACAGCAGGACAACGTACAGCCGGTACAGGTCGCCAATGGCTTTGGGGACTTCATTACAAACGATAGCTGTGGACTGGGCATCATACTGCGGCAGCATTTCGACCACCTTGACCACCCGCACCAGGTCCGGCGTATAGGAGGTCTTGTGCTCCAGTGTCTCCGGATCGAGGATGTGGACACCCGATGAACCTGGGTCAAAATGGACTGAGTTGCCGCCATAATGAACCTTGGGATCACCGTTCCGGTCGTAGAGGTGAAACTCCGCCGGAACGGTATCTAGGGCTTTACGGACGATTTTCTCTGGGATTTTGACCACATCCCCTTCTGTCGTCGAACCGGCCCTCATCAACAGGTCACGCGCTTCAGTCGATTGGACTTTTATCCCCGGTCTCTGCATCAGCTGGAAAGCCTCATCCAGTATGCGGGCAACCAGGTCTAATGTCAAAAGTTCGAGTTTTGGTTGTATCGTTGTCATTTCTTCTCCAGCGATGAAATAATCTTCGCCATTTCCGTGGAGATCTTTTCATCCAGCGGGTCGGGCTGGTGTGTCTCCAGCGTGGTGCGCGCCTTCGCCAAAGCCCAGTCACACGCGTCGTCCCGTTTGGCTTCCCATTCATTGAACGGGCGCCGGTCCATGAACTGCGGCAGGAACAGGTCGCGCATGTGCTTGAGGGTGTGCTTCTGGGTCAGGAAATTTCCTCCCGGTCCCACCGCTGCGATCGTATCCAGCGCCAGGGTTTCATCGTCCACCACTATGCCCTGCATAGTCTTGCGGATGATCGAGAAGATCTCGCAATCCATCATCATCTCGGCATACGACCAGATGCGGCTGCCGTGCAGGAAGCCTACGCCCAGCAGCATATCCGACATGACGATGCTCGCCATGAACGTGGACAGGCTGTTTTCGATCCCCGCCTGCCAGTTGGGTTCCTTCGCTCCGGTGGCAAACGAGCCCATCGAGAGCGGGATTTTATAAAAATCAGAAAGAACGTTCGTCGCCGCGCCGTAAAGGAAATCCTCGGGACCGCCGCCGGTGTAGCCCCCCGTCCGTAAATCGGAGGCAGTCTGCGCAGCAGCGTAAAAGACCGGCGCTCCCGGGAATGCAAGTTGGAGCAATGCAGTGCCAGAAATCACCTCGGCGTTACCCACTGCCAGGTTGCCTGCCAGCGTGGCCGGTCCGGTGGTCAGGTTGGCTGCCATGGTCATGAACCCGGTGGGGAGTCCGTATTCGGCTGCCACCAGGGCCGCATCCATGCTGCCGCCATCGTGCCCAAGCGGAGGAGCGGAACACTGCATCAGCGAAAGGACCGGCCTTTTGCGTAAATTGTCCTTTCCTCCTGCGATCAGTGCCGCCATTTCGACTGCGGCGCGTGCTTCGCGTTCGTTGTAAACCGATTCGGTTTGAACGTGCTTTGTGGAGTTCTCCCAAATGGCCTTGATCTCGTGCAGGCCGCGCGTTTCGGGGGGCATATCCTGCGCCGAGACCNNTCGTGTTACCGGGGCACCCCCCACCATCACCTTGACCTTCTTGCGCAAGCCCAGCTTGTCCAGCTCGTCGATCACTTCCACTCCGCAGCCGTCCGTTCCCACAAAGACGTGGTTGCCATCCAGCGGCAGATCTTGTTGTGGGTCGCGCGCCGCCAGGGAATAGACCGGCGGACAGGACTTGAGAGCCTTTTCGATCAACTCCCCCCTGGCACGCACGACCATTTTTTCGTGGTCCACTTCCGCGCCATTGGCTGCCCAGATTTCCAGTGCTCTTTTAGAGGGAAAACGTACCCCCACTTTTTCGATGATCCACAGGGTGGCATCATGGATTTTTTTGACTTCCTGTGGCGTTAATATTTCCAACCGCAGTTTCGGGTTGGTAATGGACTGGATAGTTTTCGACATGGCAGGCAAACCATCCGCTCAGGCAGCGCCCACCAGTTGTTTTGCCAGGCCCACCGCACCTATGGCGTCTTCGGAGTACCCGTCCGCTTCGATTTTTTGCACCCAATCTCGTGTTACCGGGGCACCCCCCACCATCACCTTGACCTTCTTGCGCAAGCCCAGCTTGTCCAGCTCGTCGATCACTTCCTTTTGCTTCACCATGGTGGTGGTTAAAAGAGCGCTCAAGCCGACGATATTAGCATCAACTTCCTTAACTTTAGCAATAATCCTGGCTGCCGGGACATCCACACCAAGGTCATAGACCTGAAAACCAGATGCCGAGAGCATCGTTCCCACTAAGGATTTGCCAATCTCGTGAATGTCGCCTTCCACCGTCGCCAGTACGACCTTCCCGAGCATCGTTCGCTGCACACCCCGTTTCTTCATTTCCGGCTCAAGGGTGGCGACCGCAGCCTTCATCGCTTCTCCTGCCATCACTAGTTCCGGGAGAAAAGCCTGACCGCAGGCGAAACTTTCGCCGACCTTGTTGACACCCGTTACATAACCTTTGGCGCCGACCTTGTTGACACCCGTTACATAACCTTTGGTTATGGCTTTCAGCGGGTCAATACCACCTGCGATCGCCTGCTTCGCCAGGGAGACAGCGGCATCGGAATCTCCGTCGAGTACGCTTTGCGCCATTTTCTGAAATAGTTCGTTTTCCATAGTAATCTCCTTGGTTTTGAATTCTGAGGTTGTAACGAGTAGTGGGGTTAATCACGGGTCCTTGTGGCATTTTTTGCATCGCATTTTCAGAAATATAATTCTTTATTGCTGATAGAAATATGATTTCGCTCGGGTAATGTATATCCAAAAGAGCATATTTCTGACGCTCCTTATCGTGACTAAAATTCCTTATCCACTTAAACGATTTACAATCCGATTGCGAGTTTCTGCGATGTGGAAGCGCATGGCATCCTGCGCCTGTTCTTTGTCATGTGTAAGAAGTGCATCCATTATCTTCTTGTGCTGGCTTGGATCGGTCAGGTAGGGGTCGTTGACAAGCATCCTTTCCATGTCATCCATCAATTGTTGAATGAGTGTGGCCAGACGGCTATTTCCGGAGAGTTGGGCGATGGTAAGGTGAAATTCTCGGTTGAGGGCAGAGGCGGCAGATTTATCAGAAGTGATCATAGAAGCAGTTAACTTTCCCTCTGCCTCGTTGTTTTCCTGCAACCGTCGAATGTCTTCAGGAGACAATCGCCCAATTGCCAGACCTATCGCTTCCACTTCCAGGATGATTCGCAGATGGAAGGTCTCCAGGATATCTTGCAAGGTTGGTTTGGTGACCATATAACCGACGCGGGGCAGGGAATCCAGATAGCCCATATGTGTTAGCAACAACAGCGCCTCGCGAGCGGGAGTTTTGCCCGATTCAAATTTAGTAGCAATTTCTGCTTCGTTCAAGATTTCCCCAGGTTTCAGTACACCATTGATGATCGCCTGGCGGATGCGTTCGGTGCGCGCTGCGGGCGTCAGGCCGGCGGCTTCCGCGCGCATCTCATCGAGGCGTGCCGTAGCCACCGTGCGGAAGATCCGCGTGCGCGTCTCCGGGGGGAAAGCCTCCCATTGCCGGCGAAGCTGTTCGCGCTGGTCCGGTGTGAGGTCCTGCGGCCGGGCGGCCAGGAAGGAGCCC
>JAPLGV010000123.1 GCA_026389975.1 Chloroflexota bacterium | reverse complement strand
CTCGGCCACCGGAAAAAGCATCCTACCCATCACGCTAAGTTCAAGAGCACGGCGGACGGAAGAGCAACGTCCGCCGTCAGGCCTTTCTTGGCGGGCTTCTCCCTCCGGTCGAATGCACCGCAACGAACGCCATCCGGCGCATATCATCCCGGTTCTTTCGGGACGGCAGAACCAGAGCGCAGCCCGCCCCCCTCCCAAACCCAACCCCCCACCCCGCTTGTCCGCTTCGCAGGCGTGCTCGTACCTCGCCGCGCTGCTCCGCGTCCGATAAGGTGTGTTGAACTTGGGATAGGGGGGACGGGCTTTCTCGGGCATGGCATAGCGAGATCCCAAAAATGCAAGGCCTAAAAAGCGCAGGCCCAGCCCTCAGGCACAACCCGCCTGGGGCACGGCCTAGGCGCGCTGGCCCTGCATTTTTGCGCTATGCCACCGGCTCGCGTGCTCCCCTTGCCCTGCTCTGGTCTGCCGTCTAAAACCACGCCGGAGTGGTAAGGAGCATCTAAGAAGGTCAAGAGCAAGGCACGGACGCCGGACAAAACACCGGTCGCAAGAATGCCTGGCATACTGGCTCGGTCGCTCAAGTCAGAACATTCGCTCCCGCTCAGCAATTGAAAGCGCTATTCTATAAGCCCAATGATTTCCTAATCAGCGCAGCAATAGTGAGAAGTCGGCAATCTTGTGTTTATTACCTGAGTTTCTCACTTGACCCAGTTTTTCGCATTTTCACTCGATAAAATGTGATTTTCAGTACACTAACAAGGGTCCCGCAAATAGGAAACCGGATTTCCTCACTAATCCCATTTATGACATCTTTCTTGCAAAAAATGAAATTATTTAAGGCATTTAAGGGGGATGCTGCAGGTAGGATGCTAGATATCATGTGTTTCTAGAGCAAAGTATATTCGGAGTCGGAGAAAACCTTCCTCGAAACTCTACAACCAGGACACTAGAATGATAAACTCAGGACACGAAAGAAGGACCATTATCTTAGAAGCTTGGTGTCCGTTGTATCCTTTGTGTTGAGGATTGATCTTTTAGTGTAGACTCATCCGTCCCATCCGCATCCTATTGCGAGGGACCACCCTGGCCGGTGATGAGGCCACGGCGCTCCTGCATCTGGTCATGAAGTCGCTTAGAATCCTTCGGAAACACCAGGTAATACAGCGGGGTGACCAGGAAGGCGACAGCCCAGAATCCGCAGGTCAGGACAAGCAGGGTGCGGGAAAGGCCAAACTGGTCGGCGTACTTCCCGAACAGGATGATGACCACCGAAGCAAAGGCACCATTGACGAACTCGGTCAGCGCCATGGCGGTGCTGCGCAGTTCGGGACGCACGGCGCTCTGCACCATCGGCTGCATGGCACCCCGGCGGGTCCAGTCCAGGAAGAAGCCGGCGATGACCGAGCAGATCACGATGGCCGGGGCGGTAGTCGCTCGGGTGAACAGGTACCACATGGCCGGCAGGGCAATGGCAATGGAAATCTGGGAGACAGCCGCCCGGCCATACTTTGGCCAGCGATTGTAAGCCCAGTCTCCCACCATACCGCCGGCCAGGTTGCCAAGCGCCAGGGCGATTACCACACCGCCAAAGAACATCGGGGCGTCCGCTTCAGAAAAGCCGCGGTCATCCACAAGCCAGGTGACGTAGAAGGTGGCCAGAGCATTGATGGTGGTGAGCATGAAGATGCCTTGCAGAAAGTTCACCTGCACGGTCTTGACTTTCAGTATTTCCTTGACATCCGCCAGCCGGAAGCGGAAGCGGGCTGCCGATTCCTTGGTGATGACGGATTCCAACTCGGGCTCGGATGCACCACGCACGGGTTCCTTCACAAGCACGGCGATTACCAGGCCGCTCAACGCGCTAGTCAGACCTAGACCGATGAAGCCGATCCGCCAGCCATTGGCCGAGATTCCGATCACTTCCCCAAAAGCCAGGGCACCGGCTACGATGCCGAACATACCGATCGCGCTAATCGTGCCCATGGCTCGCCCGCGCTGCTTGGGTCCGAAGGAATCGGCCAACATGCTGAAGGCCGCTGGGTACAGGCAGCCCAGCCCGATGCAGGCAATGACCCGCACAAGCAGCAACTGCCAGTAATTGGTCGTCAGGCCACAAACGGAGGTCCACAGGCCCCACATCCCGGTCCCGATCACCAGGATCCACTTGCGGTTGTATCGGTCAGCCAGCATACCCCAGAAGGGACCACTGAAAGTCTGGAAGATAACCCGGATGCTGTCAATATAGCTCAACTGGGCATATGACAAGCCCAGGGCGGTGCGCACCGCCGGCCACAGCATCGGCAGGGCCACGTCCTCGGCCGAATCGATGAAGAAACCGAAGCCCAGAGCGACCAGGACACGCGCCCGCCAGCCTCGTGAAGTTTTTTGCCTGACTTGATCATTCTCAGCCATGATTGTCTCCTTTGGCGATCATTGATTTGATGTTGGTTTTACACCGGTCATTATTTCGATCGTATGCCGAACTTCTCCCGCAGGGCGGCATAGGATTTCTGGCAGACGCCCAGGGCATAGAACTCGCATTTCCCATCACCTCCGGGTCCGCAAAATTCCTCAAGTTTTGCGTAGGGTACTTTTCCAGCCAGCAAGCGCTGAAGGTCTTCAAGACGGGTCGCTTGTCCTGGCCTGAGGCCCAGGTGAGCGAGCACGGCCGCGTCCTTGGTCAACTTGTTTTTCCAGCCGGTTGAGCAGCGTCCTTCCTGCTCGGACCAGAAGCCGCACTGGTAGCAAAAGACGTCATAGCCGTAGATGCTTTCCACCTGCAGGTCGGGGTCCGGTTTGAGGTGCTTAACGAGGTTGGCATAGCCCAGTTGGAAGGAGGGCTGCGCCATCAAGGCGTCAAACGCACCAGCGCACAGGTGGTGGTGGCCCATCAGTCGGATGCGCTTGTCGAAGTCAGCCGGAATGATCTGCTGTAATTGCTCCTCGTCCCAGGGCGACTCATACGGCTGCTCCAGCTCGGGGCGGGAGGGTGCCTCCTGCGCCCCTGGTAGCGGCTCAGACATCATCTGGAAGAGCGGCTCCAAGTCGCCGAAGCGCTCCAGCCGGAAAGCCTCGCCCAAACGTGTCTCGGGGTCCCAGCCGGCTTCTACCGCCACCGCCTTGGCCTGTTCTTGCAGGAAGGTGCCCAAAAGCGGCTGCAGATCGCCATCAAGGGACTGGTCGAGCCAGTGCATGTGCTTGCCCCAAGTCTGCAACTGAAGGCGAGACTGATTGATAGTGTTACGCATCATCTCATGGTGGGCGCATAGGGCTTTGATCTTTTGTTCGATGGTAGCTGTTATTTCTTCAACATGCGTTACCTTGGGAAGCTGGCGAGCGAAGTACCAGCGTTCGCAAACCGAGAAAGGCCGCAAGCCTTCCTTGAAGTGCTCGGGGTAGTGCTTGTCGAAGCAGGAGACCCAGAAGGCCTCGTCCACCGCCTGAGCCACGCGCACATGATCCTGGTTGTTCTCGTACATGCCGTCCGGGTCGAAGCTGAAGACCGAATACGGGCGGTACTTACGGAACATATAGACGATGCGCTCACGCAGGTTCCCGAGTGGAGTATCGGCCAGCATATCGGTTTCAAAACCCAGCTCGACGACCTCCTGGATCCCAAGGATCTTTGCTGCCGTGCGCAGTTCTTCGGCGTTCTTCTGTATGGTCTCTTCGATCGAAAACCCGAGCGAATCTTTGCGATCATCGGTCACGCGCACCAGGATCACATTCCATCCCTGGTGGGCAAGCTTGGCCAGCGTGCCCCCGCAGAAGGCGGTCGCATCGTCGGCGTGCGGGCTGATAACCATGGCAGTAAGCATATTCACCTCACAAGTTTTTTGATTTCCAGGCCTCGGCTGCTTCGGCCAGCTCAGAGGCGTTCTTCTGGATTTTCTTGAGGGCCGTGACGACATCATCCACGCCCCGGGGACCGGCCCGGAAGGTAGCCTCATCTAGCGTGACAGCTTCGTGTTCGCAGGCCCGTTCGGCCTCCGGGAAACTCATTTTGTTAAAATCAAAACACTCGGGGAAGGCGTTCGGCACGGCCAGTCTGGAATTGCCCGGCTGGAAAAGGGAATAGTGGTGCATTGCCTGGTATCCAACCTCAGCGAGGACCCCCTCCGCCTCCAGCGCCGCGCACAACACATCATGCTCCACTCCGAAAGTGGCCGGGGCGATGGCAAAGATGTACTGGTAGAAGGAACGCGTGGTGTGACGCGGGTCACGCGGCAGGACTCTCACCCCCGGAACCTCGGAGAGAGCCTCGTCCATGTAGGCTGCCATCTGCTCGCGCTCCCTGGCCTGGGCAGGGAAGCGTTCGATGCCCACCAGCGCCAGGACAGCCTGCAACTCGCTCAGGCGAAAATTACCGCCCATCAACGGGGAAGGTCCAGCCTCACGGCCCCCTTCGCCTTCATGACCGCGTCCGCAGTCGATCACCGCCATCGCCTTGCGAGCCATGGCCTCACTACGGCAGAGCAGGAAGCCGCCCTCGCCGGAAGTGAGGCTCTTTGAGGACTGCAGGGAGAAGGAACCAAAGTCACCGATTGTGCCAGCACCGCGCCCGTTCCATTTTGCACCGTGGGCGTGAGCGCAGTCTTCGATGACGATCAAATTGTGCTTTTCAGCCAGGGCCATGATGGCATCCATGTCGGCCATGTTCGAGGCTAGGTGTACCGGAATGATGGCGCGGGTGCGGTGCGTGATGGCTTGCGCTGCCGCCTGCGGGTCCATGCAGTAATTGTTCGGGTCAATGTCCACGATGACCGGCACGGCCCCAGCGTTCATCGGTGCAGCAGCGGTGGCTTGGAAGGTGCAGGCCGGGACGAGCACCTCATCCCCCCAGCCAATCCCAGCCGCGCGCAGGGCAACCTCCATGGTGACCGTGCCGTTGGCCATTACCACGGCGTATCCGCCGCCCTGCAGTTCTGCGAATTTACTGGCCAGTGCAGCCGTTTTCGGGCCAGGGTACGGGTAGCCGCCCCAGCGGCCGGACTTTACCACTTCGGTGACAGCGTCGATATCGCGCTGATCCCAGACAGGCCAGGCGGGGTAAGGTTCGGTGCGGGTTTTAGGGCCGCCAAGGATAGCAAGTTCTGACAAGATGATTCTCCTATGCCCGTACAAAAACGGGACTATCGTAAAAGATTTAGCATGGCTTCCATTACAACCGGTCCCATTTCCTTGCTTATGGAATTGGTCTCTTCGTAGTGTTTGCCAGGCTTGAACGGATTGAGCGGAAAGCGGAAGTCCTCGGCTGGCAGGATGTAACCCAGCTCGTCATTGGCCAGACAGATCACCCCGGGCACCTGCGCCCCGGCTGCTCTCATCCTTGCCTTGAGAGCCAGGCCGAGCTTGGGCAGCAATTCACCGGGGATGGTCGCAAACCAGGCCGGGCCGATCTTGATGAGGTTGACTTCGCTGGTGATCTTGCCCTGCGGGTCGCGTACATCCGGCAGCAGCTTGCGGCGAAAGGCGAATTTATACAGGATATTGGTCAGTTTTACCTTGATCTCCTTCTTCTGCACATCTAATTCCTGAACCGGAAAACTGCTGGCATTTTCCAACGCCTCCAGCCCGCTTTTGGCCAGAGTCTGGCCGATCGTCTCAGCCTCAGCAAAGGAGTGTTCCTTCACGTCCGGAGTCATCATCCCACCCAAAGCGCCCGAGAAGAAGATACACGGGGCACCTGTTGTCTCTTCCACCGCCTGGCGCAGATAACCGACATAGTCTGCGCTGATCTGGGTGTTGTGCTCCCACATCACCTCCGGGTGACAGGCAAAGTCGAACAGGCTGACCAATGGCCGACCATCAATATCCAGGAACTGCAGCGCGGTCAGCTCGTCGTCCAGTATCTCCGGATTGCGAGCGTTCTTTGCCAGCCCGGGGACACGCAGGCAGACGGACTTCATGGCCGGCGATTCCTTGGTCGCCGCGGCCAGGGCGGTAAGGATCGTCGCCACGGTTTTGTCTTTTAACTCGGCCAGGTAAAGAGGGTCGACCCCGCTGGTCCGGTCGTCGGGTCCCCATAAGCCCATGGTGTCCGGGCCGTCGTGTGGATGGAGCGAGGCGATCAGGATCTCCGGCTTTGTCAATTCGGTGAAATGGCCGCGCACCCGCTGGATGACATCCTGCACGTCCGGCCGGAAGAATCCGATCAGGTCCAGAGCGCAAAACACGATTGTTCGCTCGCGGGTGCACATTGCCAGGGCGCGCACGTACAGGTCGTCGTGGATAGAAGTGGCCTGGCGGTTTTGAGCGAACCCAGCCATATAGACCGGCCGCGCCAGGGAGGGGGTGATAATGGTCTGTGCATATCCAATCAACATGGCATCATCCTATTCAACTTCGCCCCTCTTGGCTTCCAGGGTGGCTTTGATATCTTTCAGGCGCTGCCCATGCAAAGGGTACAGCCAGAGCAGGAAGATTGCCAGGAGAAAACCAAGCGTGGTGGGAATGGTCAGGAACAGGCGGAAGCCCAGTTCAACCGAGGCCGGTTGGACTTCCAGCAGGGTGTCGTAGCCGAAAGCGGGCATCATGAACCCGAAGACGGTCGAGACGAGCAACCCGCTCAGGGTGACCAGGAAGCCGATCATCCCAAAATACATACCCGCCCGCTGGTGACCGGTCTTGACCTCGTCCTCATCGACCACCTCGGTCATGATCACGTCCCCGATCAGCACCAACCCACCCAACCCGATGCCAACGATAATGGCCGTGGATGCCGGTCTGCATCAAGCCAGTGGCAAAGAAACGCATGGTCTGGGCACCGGCAGCGGTCAGGTAGCTGCGGTTGAGGAAAGTGGCTTTGAGTGAGGCCAAAAATGGGTAGCTGGTATCGGTCTTCAGTTCCTTGCGTTCGAACAGGGCCGGGTAGCCAACGTAAATAGCGATGACGGAGATCACCGCCAGCACGGTCGCCATACCAGCCCAGCCGAGCATACTGGCCAGCAGGGGTGGCAGGGCTGCCCCCAGCACCAGGGCGATGGTCTGAAAGATGTTCATCTTGGCAGCCACGTCGGTCCGCTCGCGATAGTTGCCAAACATTTCGGGCAAAAGCCCGTAATAGCCGGTGGCGATGGCGGTGTAGAGGCCTTCCCAGACCACGATGGCGGTGCCGAAGTAGAGCAGCAACCCGACCGGGTTGGTGCGGCCGTCAAAAGGCGCAGTGAACAGCAGGGCGAAGCAGACCGCATAGGGCAACCCGACGAATAAGATATACGGGATGCGCCGTCCCCAGCGCGAGCGGGTACGGTCGGAGAGATAACCGAGTACCGGGTTGTTGAAGGCATTGTAGATGGTGTAGAAGAACCAGAAGGTGGCAAACCAGGTAGCTGGCAGATTCATCACATCCACGATGTAGAAAGCGATGATGCCGTTGATGGCTTCCGCAGGTGTCGCCACTCCCAGACTGGTAAGGGAGTACAGCATGCGGGTCTTGAACGAGGTCTTGAATTTTGTCACAGCTTCGCTCATGGATTTCTCCTTCAGACAAGTTTATGTAAAGTGTTTAATCGCCAAAACGAAGAAGCTAATTCAACCGGCCAAAGGCATATTAATCCCTGGTTGTCCCAAAATCAACCGGCATGGATCTTGACCACTTTGCCGGTTCGGGCACTGCGGTAGGCGGCATCCACCAGTTTCATATTGACCAGACCATCTTCCCCACCAAGGAAGGGCACGGCCTTCCCAGTGATCGCCTCGATGAAGTGCGCCATCTGGGCATCGTACATGCTCTGCGGACAATGTTCCTTGCGCGGGAACTTGAAGCCTGACTTCACTGCTTGAAACCCGATTTCACAGTTTTGACCTGATTCTTTCCAGGGTCAGGCAGCTCGAGCAGGGTTGGGAACAACTGGGCAAATCCCTGCTGACCGTACAACTGCGTGGCCGCCTCGGCTCCATCGCTGTGGGGCTGCCACCAACCTGACTCGATATACGATACCGCCCCGTTGTCCCAGTTGACAATGATGACGCCGGTGTCATCCACATCGAAATCCTTGTAAAATGTTCCGATGCGGGCATAGACCGAGACCGGCTGTGGGTCACCCAGGAGGAAGCGGGCGGTATCCAGGGCATGGATGCCCATGTCCACCATCGCCCCACCGCCGGCCAGTTTTTTCTGCGTGAACCAGCCGGCCGGACCCCAGTGGGTATGGACTCCGTAGCCCTTGGTGCGGAGAACCCGGCCGATGCGGTGTAACTGTGATTTTAGCCACAACACATCCTGGTCGAACCGCCAGCAGTGCGCCACCATCAGCGTCGTCCCAGATTTATGGCTGGCAGACAACATCTTTCCGGCCTCGACGGCGTTCATGGCCATCGGCTTTTCCACCAGCACGGGGATACCGGCATTTAGAGCAGCCAGGGTCTGCGGGGCATGCAGGAAATTGGGCGTGCCGATGACCAGCGCATCCGCTCCACCATCCTTGAGCAGTTCTTCCACCGTGGTGTATTGCCTGCTGATCCCGAACTGACTGGCGAAAGCGGCGGATTTGTCGGAATACTTTTCCACCACCGCAGCCACCTGCGCCCCACAGTTCTGGACCGCCTGGGCATGGATAGCGGCAATATACCCGGCTCCGGCAATGGCGAATTTCATACTATCCCCTCTGGAACATGCGCGATCCCGAACGGGAGAGCATGTTTCCTACAATAGTCTGGAAGTTGTGTGATCGTTCGACGAACCACCTCGGGCGGAATCCGGTCGAGCGAGATGTGACAGGACCGAAGTGCGGTTTCATAAGCGTGTGTGTCCTGCCCCTGCCGCTCTGCCATGAGCAGAATGCCCGGACCGACCAGGTCGCCATGCGGCCAGCCCGGGCCGGTGAACTGTTCGACACAGTAGGCAAAATAATGTTCGGAGCCTTCCTCCGGACGGGCGTGCCCGATCTGGTTGCAGAGCTGGACCTCCATCGCCAAGCAATCGTATAGGCTCTTCAACCCCTGACGGTCCCCGCGGCCGGCGGCTTCAGCACAATCGGTCACGCCGCGCAGGATGGATTGCGCGTTGTCATACACCCAAGGGATGAACTCCATCCCGGCTGGATTCCGCCTCCTTTCGTGGGCGAACTTCCAAATCCGTCACCCCTGCCGCGCGTATGGCAGCCGGGGCGGCAGCGATCACGCCCAGGTCCAGGATCAGGTTTTCGGGTGTTTTGGTCTCCACGTAATAGACACAGCCATTCCTGCGAATCCCTGAGGCAGCCGTGATGAACGCATCCACCGAGAGCGCGGTCGGGATCACAACCAAGGGCAGGCCGATCTTGGCTGCAAAATACTTGGCAGCATCGGCGGTCAACCCACCCCCAACGGAATACACGACCTCTCCGTGGAATCCTTCCATCAAATGATCCCAGTTCTCAATACTGGCCTCGAATACCTCTCTTTTCCAGGCAACTGGCAGGTGCAACCTGTTTTCCACAGCCTGCCAGGCAGGTCCGCTGTACACCAGGGCAACCGGTCTTTTTTCGTTAATCTCGGCCAAAGGCATCAGATCAACCTTTGGTAAATTCCATAGTCTTTTCATGGCTGGCTCCTGTGCTTCATATCCCGGGAAATTGCTCAAGGAGACGCTGCCGCTCTTCAATGTTCAGTGGGCGGATCTCCGTATCGAATTTATCCGTATCCCGGTTCTCAACTATGGCGAACACGGCCTCCTTCGTCGCGAGCAGGTTATGCCAGGTTCCGCGGGTCACATTGTAGACCAGGCCTGGCTGCATTTCGATGACTCGCAACGGTTGGTCAGCCGCCACCAGGTACAATGCGGCCCGCCCCTGCAGAAGAAGGAAGACCTCATCGGTTTTCACATGCCGCTCGATATCACAAGCATTTTCCAAGCTCATGCTGTCTTCATAATTAAGCAAAGCAACCATCCAGTCATTGCTATAGACAAGCGGCTTGTACCCCGCTCCGTGGTATTCGTAGATTTCTATTCCATCCACCAAGAAAACCTCCTACCTTTTCACTTCATCGGGTAGATCGTACCAATCCATGCGCCGCCCGATCCTGGCACGTGCCCGCCAGCGCATGGACTTAGGCGCCGTTTCCATTGTATGCAGGATAAGGTCCACCCGCTGCCCGACCAGATCGATCTTCTCCGGGAGCAGGAAATCGGCCAGGTACTCTTTTACCTTGGCAAAGTTATCACTAAAGGTCGTAAAAAGGCCAATCGGGAGTGAGTGTGGGCTTGGCAGGTGTTCCACCAAGTAAGGCAGGTTTATCATCCATGTTATTAATCTCCTTTTCTTCTCCTCTTGCTTGGGACGGGCAGGAAAAGAGGTTTGACCCGGTGTAGCTCGGTTCCCAGAGCCCAGACTCCCATGAGGACCATGGTGGTCTTTACCCAACTGAGACGATCGCACATCTCCTTGGTCCGTTCGGGTCTGGTAAGCTTGTCAGGCGCCAGATCTCTGGATGTCGTACTGTAGAAATCCTGTTAAGTCAATTTGCGTACCATGTAAAAATCGGCCGTGTTATACAGAGTTTCAATGATCGTTCCCAGGACGGCAGCGCGCTGGCCCAGGTTGGAGGCGACAAGCTGTGGGCAAACCGGGATAACCCCATCGATGCGCTCCAGGATCGGTTCGATCAACAAGTCAGCTGAGCGAGCTATCCCACCACTCAGAACGATGATTTCTGGGTCATAACAAACGGTCAAGGCAGCCACGGTTTGTGCTAGGTAATCCACGGTGTCGGCTACGATCGGCCGGGACCATTCCTCGCCGCGACGGAAAGCGTTGAAGACATCCTCAGCTGTCAACGCAGCCAGTTCCTCAGGTGAGAGGCTGCTCTTTAATATCTGCCGGGCGCGCAGGGCGATGCTGTCCCCCGAGGCAAGCGATTCCAGTGCCCCTGTGCCTTCTCGCCGCACCCCCAAATGTGAACGATCGGGCAGCAGAAATCCAATTTCCCCGGCGGTCAGGTGCGAACCGCGGTAAACCGCCCCATCAATAATGACTCCTGCACCGATGCCGTGGCCTACGATCATGAGTACCAGGTTAGTGTAGTTTTGTGCAACCCCGAACCACATCTCCCCCAACGCAGAAAGGTTAACATCGTTATCCAGGATCACCGGAAGTTGAAAGCGTTCGCTCAGCTTTTCTTTTACCGGGAAATTTCGCCATTCGAGGGTGGGAGCCCACTGCACCTGTCCATTCTCTGTGTAGGTGATGCCAGGTGCCCCCACGCCAATGCCGCGGATATGCTTCCCAGTCGACTGGGCAAATTCCAGCAATTTTTCGATGATCGTGACAAGTGGCTCGTAGTGGATTCCCCCGGGCGGATCCAGGGGCAGGGTCGCATCGGTCAGGACATTTCCCGACAGGTCCGCCACTGCGCCGGTTAAACCGGTTTCATTCATGTCCACCCCGATAACCAGGTGGCTTTCAGCATTGAATTCAAGAAGAGGTCGCCGCCGTCCCCCGCTGAACTCTTTTTTTCCGGTCGGTCGAATCAAATCTTCAGCGGTCAATTCATCGACGATCCGTATGACCGTCATCAGGCTGATCTGCAGGGTTGTCGCAATTTCCGTTCGGGCGATGGGGCCTTCCCTGCGAATGATATCCAGCACAGCAGAACGATTAATGCCGCGCATTTCGGTAGCCGTGATAGTGGGAGTTAGTCTCAAGGTGGTGGTAGTCCTTATTACTAACAGAATGTTACAATTAATCACAATATGTTAATAAGTATTTTACAAAATTATTATGCAAAAGTCAAGTGGCAAATCTGGTCTGCGGACATAAGTTCAGATAAAGTACAAAAAAAAGGAAACCTTCTATTCTGGAATAAGGCTCGCAACATGACCCAAATGGTGCTTGAGATAACACGGCGCTGGCTGGCAGAGCCTACGCCATGAGTCTGGAAGCAGCCACCATGGATCGGATGCATGGCGCTGCCATCGACCTGGGGGCAGTAGAAAAAAAGTCTGGGAAGATGTGCCAGCTGCATGCCGGGAGGCTATAAAAATCACCAGTACCACGACTCCTGAGTCAGCTTGGATGAGTACGTACGGGCAATCCTACTCTGTTTATCGCGGATTTTATACTGCATTGACCCCCTGTTTTCACCGCATGGATGGGAAGTGAACGCTGATAGTGTTTCCGGGAAAGGAGAAAGCCGCGATTACGACGGCTTGAGGCCGCCTCTGCTAGTGGCATGCCAGGGCCAGAATTACATTCTTTAGGAGAAAATGAGCTTCGGCGAATCGTGTTACGCCGAAGCAATTAAAGGGTGCTGCTCAAAGATTTGAACCAAAATTGCTGTAATTACCTGTATTTTGATCGTTCAAGGTTCATGTAATTATGCAAGAAGCAGTAGAAGCAAGGGGCAGAGATATTACAGGGTACTGCATCAATATTTGAACCATAATCCCATGAAATCCGGGCAATTTGATCATGGCAGGTTCAGAGATGGATACAAGCAGCAGTATAGCAGGGATGGAGGGGAGGGAGGAATATCAACGTTCCGCTTCAGCCGCTCGCGTTGCGGAGCGAAGCGAGTCGGCTGCAAGCGGGTGTTATGCCCCGTGCAGTTAAATTGGGCTTAAGTTTTATAAGGTGTTTTGCTTTCAAACAATCGCATTTGTGTTTGCATACCTGATTGATCAATTACATTTTCAGGAATAGGTAATTTTTCCAAAGAGCGCGGCTCAACCTTTACTGCGCCATCACCATACGATTTTCCAACCATGATGAGATTGGCTACTGTGTCAGGATGGTTCAGAATTTTCCAAAGGTGGTCAGTATATTCCTTGTCATCACTCTTAGGATAGACACACAGAAAACCTGTGAGGGGAATAATCCTTGCGGAGTTGCGGATAAACCTTGAATTACGTCGCCCCAAATAGGAGAACAAAAAAGGCGGCGCGATTCGGGATTCCGTCTTGTACCAAGGCTTTCGCTGAGAAATGAGCGGCTTTTGTGGTAATCCGATGGTTTCACCTTTTTTTAGATATTCTTTTAGGCTTTCAGGATAGTTCTCAATAGAGTCTCCATTCAGGGCCAGTAGAAATGTAGGTCTTCCCTTAGCTTCGAGTAAATCTAAAGTTGCTCGCGTGATTTCTTCGGTAGGCACATCCCTCGTTCTTCCAATTGCTCTTGTGAAATAGTTGTTTGGAATATCAGTTTGCTTTACCTGTTCAGCAGTCATAAAAAAGAATTCGTTTGCTCCGGTCGCAACACCGCGAACTATTTGTACAAAATCGCCAAGAATATATTTGCTTGCTTTCCCCGTTGCTAGTGGTCTTGATAGCCCTGTGCTTAGACCTTCAGATAATTTCCGTTGAGTAACAGTTAATCCTTTTGTGGGCGTCATTTCAAAGCCTGAGCGAACCCACATCTTGAGAATATCTGTTTGTGACTCGTGGCATTTGGCCCATAGAAAATTTTCTTTTGGCATTGATTTGCGGATAAAAAATATGAGCGGATTTGTGTCTACATTTGGGAATGGAGATGCATTGGAAGCAAAGACGATTACAGCATCCAGAGCATAATTCACCGAAATCCAACGCCATAGGTCATTTGCAAACTTACCTTCGCATGTATCAGCAGGCATGATGAAAGCCAATCGCCCGTTTTCTTCCAGCAAAGTTAGAGCGCGTATCAAAAAGTAAACGTGGAATCCAGCGCGCCCGTCTAGAATCATCCCTGTGTTTTGCATACTCAGACGTTTAAGTTGTTCTTTTGTGTCTAGCGAGAGGCGATGATGGCGAATATAAGGCGGGTTAGCGACAATTGCAGATAGTTTTTCTTGCGGGGGATGAAAAACAAAGTCGTTGATTTTGACTCCTGTGATGTCATCTCTAGTCAAACCTTGTTGAATGGCTTGCTCTAATGCGGTTGGATCAATGTCCATACCCGAAAGAGTGATATGCAACCCTTTTTTTTTTTCTATTGTTTTTGCCGCCCGAAAAAATGCTCCTGCGCCAACGGCAGGGTCAAATAATGTGCCGCCTTTGTCAGCAAGCACATAGTCAACCATTGCTTCGGCAGCCCAATCGGGTGTCCAGAACTGACCTTTTTTGCGGAGAAGTTCTCTGGCTTCACCTGATGATGGAAGTTTATAAACGTTAGCCTTTTGCATTTGCAAATTCTCTCAAAATATTCAACGCTTCATCGCGCATGGACATTTCACCGCCTTCAAAATGAACATAAGGCAGAATGTGTCCATTTTTATCTGTAATGGATTTGGCTATCAGTTCTGGCTTTTCAAGAGCGTCGCCGAGAGGATAGCCATAACGGTAGTAGAACTTGTAAAGCAACTTCTTGGTTGTCGCGCCACCTGGGGCTTGAAAAGTCTGTTCTGTTGGCAAAATATATCCTTCTTCGATAAGTCTTTGGGCTTCATCAAGTGCAAGTCCAAAAGCCATATCAAAGAACACATGCCAGACATGGATGGGAATGTCATTCGAATCTTGCCATGCCTGCAAAGGCTTTCGGTCTTCTTCTTTGATAATGATTGTAGGCAAAACAGCATTCTTTTTGAGACCAAGTTTACCACCAAGCCGCTTTTGAGGTTTCAATTCAGTCCGATAATCTGGCATGAGGCTTCCCTGCCACAGACTATTTTCGCATTCAATAGCAACAATCGCTTTCGACAAAATCTTTTGCATGTCGGCGTCATTTTCTTGTATAAACGGCAATTCAGAAATTCCACCAAGATTATTAACCGCTTTCATGATTGTCTTTTGGTCTGTCCTTTTGAAAATCAAAAGGTCTGGTCGCTTGATTTTCCCCAAGCCAGCTGCATCTAAACGTTCAAAGTACAGTTCAAATGCTCTTACATCATGATCAGGCGCTGTGCTACTTGGCCCATAAGGTATTGCAAAAAATTCGCCGTTTTGATTGACTGCCTGTGTTATGCGTTCTTCACTCCATACGCCCTGCGACCAACGCATGAGAAAATCGCTACCCCGCAAGCGGCGAGGATTAAGTAGAAAATTTGACCATTCAACAGAACCATAACCCTTGAGTTCAAATTCAATGTTTTCAACGCAAACACTCAAGACTTTTTCAAATAGGTGCATATCATATTCTCCCAAAACAAATTATACCTTGCACGCGCTTAGTGATTGGAGCAGAAAAGGTTGCTGTTTACTATGGATAGGATGAGGGGTCTAACTATGTGCTCGGTTATCGTTCTTAATCTAACAGCCTGTGGACGGAAATTGCCACAAATGATGTACAAACCCATTATCGCGCCATTTCTGGCAAAACGCGCATGATTCCGAGCAACATAGCCGCTGTCCGCTGGAGGGGTTGTTGCCCGCTCTAATTCTTGTATCAGTCTTTGCTTCCTGTTAGTCCTCTTGAATCGGCGTCATCATTTTGACCATCTTGGATGACTTTGATTATTTCGAGTGCTAATTGCTCCATGTTCTCAACATTGCCATCTATGAAGGCGTGAACCTTATCATCTGACGACTTCAAACCTACTTCAACCATACGCCTATCACTGTAATAAAGTACTCCAACAAGATTAACGGCAACTTTATTATTGGTCTCCCCAGATGCTGATGGAATAAAAAGGGAAATAGAGATTTGTTCTGATGTCATTGAACCACCTTTTACAAAATAGTGGGCTAACGGAATGGCTTGTATATTAGAAAAAAGGTTTAGCAACCTAAAATAGGCTTTCAACGGGCTCGGCAAAAGGGATACACTCGATCTTGGAAGGGATGGAAGTGGCTACGGTTTGGCTGAGGAGCATTAGCTGCCTCTACGCTGAGATTGCCTTCCTTCCCGCCCAGGAGACCCGATTTGGAACATTGGGGAGCGTTCGCGCTGCTGCCCCTGATCACAGGCAAGCATGGGTGCTTGAGTATCCTATTTTGGTCTTGGGCAAAAGCCACTCTGAGCCTTCCGACGTGACCAGCGCCTCTGGTCAAGAAGTTCAAGATTGAAAGGAGGTTGAGATGCGCATCATTGGTTTGGATCTGGCGATCACGAGTGCGCACAAGGCAGTGGTAATGGACGAAAGGGGCAAGTTCCTAACGCCGGTGTTCCCGGTGACGACCTGGGCGGAGTCGCTGGCCGCCCTGCTGCAACGGGCGCGAGAAGGGGCTGAAGCAAACTGCCCTTTGGTAGTCGTGATGGAGCCAACCGGAGCGGCCTGGTTGCCGGTAGCAATCTACCTGATCATGCGGGCAGTGACGGTCTATCTGGTCAATGGCCAGCAAGTGGCTGACCTGCGGCGGTTCTACAAGCGACATGCCAAGAGTGATCGGATCGATGCGCGCGTGTTGGCCAAGTTGTACCTGGTAGCCCAGGAGAAGTTGCATGCGTTGAGCCTGTCACCGGCGGCCTTGTTTTCGCTGCAGCGAGGCTGCAAGCAATTAGATTGGGTGATCAGTGAGCGCACCAAATTGATCAACCAGATCATTGCATTGGATCGCATGACCTGGCTGGGCGGCTGGGAAGACCTGGGCTTTGGCGACCCCTTCAGTACAGCTGCTTGCTGGTGTCGAGAGCATTACTACAGCCCGGTGGCGGTTCTGGAAGCGGGTGAAGAATGCATTCGGCAGGCTTGGTATGCCAGCGAACTGGCCAAACCAGGAGAAAAGGAAGTCTGGATCCCAACTTTGGTGGAATTGGCCCAGAAAGTGATGGCTGTGTATGGCAATCCGTGCCCCTATGTTGATTTCACAGCCTTACAGGCCGAGGCTGCCTTGAAGCAGAAGTGGCTGGGCGAGTTGCAGATGGATCGAGACCACCTGCGCAAGCAAGTGATCTTTCCGCTCTACCACCAGCTCCATCCTTCCGGAAACCTGGAAAGCCTGTACGGCGTTGGAGAGGAAAGTGCAGCCGTCTTTCTCAGTTTCATCGGCGATCCTCTCCGTTTTCCCAGCGGACGCCAAATGCGCGGCTGGAGCGGGATGATCCCTGATAGCAGGCAGAGTTCCGGGAGCGAGAGCAAAGGCTTGCGTATCAGCCAGGCCGGTCCCAACCTGATCAAGAAATTCGCTTTCCTGGATGCCGATGTGGCACGTCGCTATGATCCCCAACTGGCTGCTCTCTACTATGACCAGATGGTGAACAGGGGCAAGCATCATACTCAGGCAGTTTGTACGGTCGCCACGCATTTGCTGGACCGGGTTTGGGTAGTGGTTGCCAAAGACAAACCTTACGAACTACGCGACGTGGATGGAAGGCCAGTCACCCCGGAACAAGCTCGCCAGATCATCGCTGAAAAGTACACCGTGCCTGAGGAAGTGCGCAAGCGCAATAATCGTAAGGCACGCCGGGAACGCATCGAAAGACATGCGGAACGATCATTCAGCCATGAGGAACGAGTGAGGGAAAGTCTGCCAGATTTGGTTCGAGGCTGATCGAATAGATCACCTCACAAAGTAAGGCACAACTTTCCCTCAGCCAAAGCATACGCATTTTTTGGCCGAGAGTCAAGCCTGTTTACTTAGGAAGATTCAACGCGGCTCCGGGTTGGACATAATGTTGAAAGCTATTTTAGATTGTTAAAGTTCTACCCTTGACAAGACTTAGAACATCTCAGCG
>JAPLGV010000265.1 GCA_026389975.1 Chloroflexota bacterium | reverse complement strand
CGAGGATGAGGGTTCTCTGCCGCAAGGCAGGGCCAATCCCGGTGATAAATGCCGGGAAAAAATCGAATGATCAGCGGATGCCCTCCGGGGACGCCACAATCCCCGCAAACTTTCCCTCCAAGTGTAATCCTGCCACAACGCTCTCCGGGTAACCGGTTGGACAAACAGGCATGAAGTGGCATAGAAAGAAAGGTATCAGGGAATAGGTAAATAGGGAATCAGGAAGAGCAGCACTGCTCGCAATTTCCTAATCCCCAATCCCTACTCCCTAATTCCTAACTCATTTTGGAGGAATCCCATGTGTGGAATCGTTGGTTATATCGGTCCGCGCGACGCGACGCCGATTGTTTTGAACGGCCTGAAAAGGCTGGAGTACCGCGGCTACGACTCGGCCGGGCTGGCTGTCATCCAGAATGGCAAGATCGAGGTCCGGCGCGATGCCGGAAAACTGTCCCGCTTGACCGAGCTGGTGAACGGCTCCCCCATCCACGGGACGCCCGGCGTGGGCCACACGCGCTGGGCCACGCACGGTGCGCCCTCCGCGCGCAATGCCCATCCCCACCTCGGCGCGACCGGGCGGGTGGTCGTGGTCCATAACGGTATCGTCGAAAACTTCCTCGAACTGCGCGACGAATTGATCGCCGAAGGCGTGGACTTCAACTCGGACACCGACACCGAAGTTATCGTCCAGCTCGTCGAACATCACCTGGCGGCCGGTCTCGACCTGACCGAAGCCGCCCGGCACACCTTCCGCCAAATCGCCGGGGCGCACGGCATCGTGCTGATGTCGGCCGACGAACCGGATAAAATCGTCTGCGCCCGCATCGGCAACGCCGGGGGCGTGGTGCTCGGCCTGGGGGATGGCGAAAACTTCATCGCCTCCGACATCCCCGCCATCCTCGAGCATACCCGGCGGGTCATCTTCCTCGAGTCGCACCAGATGGCAGTGGTCACCAGATCTGAGATCCGGGTGCAAACGCTGGACGGTGCGCTGGTGACGCCCAAAGTTAACAGCATCGCCTGGGACGCAGCCGCTGCTGAAAAGGGCGAGTACCGTCACTTCATGCAAAAGGAAATCCACGAGCAGGTGCGCTCCCTGACCGAGACGCTGGCCGGGCGCGTGGACTTCACAGACGGGAACATCCGCCTGCCGGAATTGCACCTGACCCCCGAACTGGCTCGCAACATTAATAGGATTACGATCACCGCCTGCGGCACCGCCGCCTACGCCGGGATGGTCGGCAAGCTTCTCATCGAGAGCATCGCCAGGATTCCATGCCAGATGGAGATTGCCTCCGAGTTCCGCTACAGCGACCCCATCCTGGACGAGCAGTGCGTGGTGCTGGCCATCAGCCAGTCGGGTGAGACTGCCGATACGCTGGCCGCCATGGAAGAGGGACGGCGAAAAGGGGCCCTGCTGTGGAGCATCGTCAACGCGGTCGGCTCACAGGCAATGCGAGTTGCAGACGGATCCATCGCGATGCAAACCGGACCTGAGATCGGCGTGGCCTCCACCAAGGCCTTCACCGCCCCGCTGGTGGACCAGTACATGCTGGCGATTTTGCTGGCCGACCTGCGCGGCACGCTGAGTGAGAAAATCCGCCGCGCCCTGGTTGCTGACCTGCGCCTCATCCCGGATGTGGTGGGCCGGGCGCTGGCGCGTGAAGCGGAAGTGGAGAAGGTGGCCTGGGCGCTCAAAGACGTACGCGACTGTCTCTACCTGGGACGCGGCATCAACATGCCGATTGCCTACGAAGGGGCGCTGAAACTACGAAAATATGCCGGTGGTATGTATTGCTCCGAAAGACCCCTGGCACGATAAGATGATCAGCCAGATCCAGCAGGCCAAGGCGCGCGGCGGGACGGTCATCGCCGTGGCGACAGAGGGCGACGAGCTGGTCTCATCAATGGCGGATTATGTACTGTGGGTGCCGGAATGTCCCTGGATGCTCTCCCCGGTGGTGACGGTTATCCCCCTGCAACTGCTGGCCTATCACATCGCCGTCATCCGTGGCCTGGACGTGGACCAGCCTAGAAACCTGGCCAAGAGCGTGACAGTGGAGTAAACGAAAATCAAATTTTCATGTCAAATTTTCATTGACTTATGCCCTTGCTCATGGTATAGTTGTGATCTAAGGATACCAGTTAGTTCGCTTTGGGAATGCAACCACATCGGCTCATGGGTTCAAATCCGTGGGCCTTTTGTTTTAGCTGTTCTGGCGAAAAACCGGGTCCGCCAAATTTCTTTTTTTGCCTAAGGAGTAAACAATGTCAGATCGTATCATCGGCACAGTCAAATGGTTCAATGGAAGCAAGGGCTACGGCTTTCTCACTCGCGAAGGCGGCCCGGACGTTTTCGTCCACTTCTCCGCCATTCAGGGTGAAGGCTTCAAGAACCTCGAAGAAGGCCAGAAGGTCGAATTCACAGTGGAACAGGGTCCCAAAGGCCCCCAGGCCAGCAACGTGACTTTGATCCCCGCCTAATCCCGCTGAATGCCAAAAAAAAATTCCTGAGACGTGAGTTTCAGGAATTTTTTTGTATTGGGCGTGGGTCGAAGCGCGAAGAGGACGTGATCAACTCCTTCAAGGGTTCCCAGGAGCGCCTGGAGCGACGCAGGCGATGATATTTCTCAGTTCCAGCACGATTTCCTGCAAATGCGGGGAAGTGTGCTGAAGAAACGTTTCGATCGGGTGTATCGGGAGCATGGTTTGCCTGTTATTATATTAGACTCTTGCATAACTCAAAGAATGCACCCGTAGTAACGGCTTTAGCCGTTGCTTGGCCGGCTTAGAGCGACTACACCTGCCCTGGCGGGCGGTGCCAGGGAAGTCGCTACTACAAAACCACGAAGAGACTTTTGCAAGATGTCTATTAATAGAGCCTGCCTCAGCGCTTCATGACTCCCCTGCGTGTGACTAAGGACTTGTGCAAAAATAAGTTCCGCTGGTCTCGTGGAGTGAGCGGGACTAACCCCCCAAGGGGGTACTTCGCGAAGTCGCCTGCTCAGTGCGTGAAAGTCCTACGGACTGGCGCTCGCTTGCGCTCGCGAATCGGATTTACCCGACTTCCATGTACTGAGGCAGGGATTTACGCGTATCCTGTTCTTTGGGTATCCCGACGAACACGGAATAGCAACAATTCAAAATCGGGAAGTTATTCTTACACGAATTCTAAGGATAACTCTTGCCATTTCCAAAAATCTCCCAGCCACGTACCAGCGCAACAGCCTTCAACTTCTCATCCGGGTACACCGCCACAGGACGATCAGCATGTTCAAGCAGGGGAATATCTAAAACAGTATCGCCATAGGCCACATCCACGCGCTCCACGCCCAGGCGACTCAGCACCTGCTCGATCTTTTTCTCGTTCGCCACCAACTCACCAACCATCTTCACACGTCCGTTCACG
>JAPLGV010000051.1:4449-5320 GCA_026389975.1 Chloroflexota bacterium | reverse complement strand
GTTGGCACATATTTAACGTCCCCGCTGCCCAACATGGCCGCCGAACTCAGGATGGCCGTGATGGGGGTCTTGTTCTTTGGTTCACCGATGCCCAGATGGATAACCGGTTCTCCTTTTTCGCGCAAGAGCCGGGCTTCCTCGCTCAACGCAATGCTCGGCGAGGCAGGAATCGAACTTGCGACTTGACTCAGGCTCATGAGTTGCTCCTATTCTTATAACGAAAATAATTGGTCAATTTTCCTGGCCGAACAAAATATTACCCTATTATAATTTAGATATCCTTTCTCCTTCACAACCAGGTGTCACATCTTTTTCTAAATATTGACACGCGAATCCACCATCAAAAAAGTAGCGCGCCAGGAACTCCAGCGCGGCAACAAATAACGAATTTTTTACTGCTTCTTGCATAAATCCATGAACTTTTCTTGAACATTTATCGATCAAAATATAGTGATTTACAGCAATATTGGTTCACATCTTTGCGCAGTACCCTGTGGTTCGGATATTTACGCAGTACCCTGTACAAACTGACGGGCCGTGGAATTCATGGCCCGTTTTCCCTTTACTTCTTCTTTTTTTCTTTCTTAATCTCGATTACTTCGCGGCCTTTATAAAAACCGCACTTCGGGCAAACAATATGTGACAGGATCATCGTTCCGCAATTGGTGCAAGCCACCAGGTTGGGAGCTTCCAGTGCGTCATGGGCGCGGCGGCGATCGCGGCGGCCTTTCGACAGTTTACGCTTTGGTTGAGGGGGCATTCCTTACTCCTTTATATGATTCCGGTTAAGCGGGCAGATTATATCGGCGAAGCCCACGAGCGTCAAGCCCGATTTTACACCTATCTGCCCTGGCGCAAATACGCTTCCATG
>JAPLGV010000051.1:476-4386 GCA_026389975.1 Chloroflexota bacterium | reverse complement strand
TGATAGGGATGGATCACATACGAACGGATCTGGCTGCCCCACTCCGCTTTGGTGTATTCGCCACGCAGTATGGCAATCTCTTCATCCTTCTCGGCCTTCTTAATCTCCAGCAAGCGTGACCGCAGAATGCGCATGGCAAATTCCCGGTTCTGTGATTGCGACCGTTCATTCTGACAGGTGACCACAATCCCACTCGGGAGATGGGTGATGCGGATGGCGGTGGCATTCTTTTGAACATTTTGCCCGCCCGCACCGGATGACCGGAAAACGTCTATCTTCAAATCTGCCGGGTCAATCGGGACCTCAGGGCTGTCGAACGCGACCTGAGGCAGTACCTCCACCAGGGTAAAAGACGTATGCCGCCGGTGCGCAGCGTCAAAAGGCGAAAGGCGCACCAACCGATGGACACCCTTTTCTGAACGCAAATAACCGTAAGCATATTTCCCGCTGATACTGATTGTGGCAGATTTGAACCCTGCTTCTTCGCCCGCACTCGAATCCAGGATCTCGGCCTGGTAGCCATTTTTTTCTGCCCAGCGCAGGTACATCCGCATGAGCATGGCAGCCCAATCCTGCGAGTCGGTGCCCCCTGCTCCAGCGTGGATGGCAAGCAGGGCATCGCCGGCATCATAGGGTCCGGAAAGCATGGCTGTAAAGGAGCGTTTCTCCAGTTCGTTTTCAAGGGCGGAGATTTCAGTTTCCAGGTCCGCGCGCAAGGATTCGTCGTCCAGACCAGCCAATTCGGCTGCGTCTTTCAAACGTCGCTCAAAACTGTGCCAGTCGTCCACCTGCTCGCGCAGACCCGCGGCAGTCTTGCTCACCTGCTGGGCATGAGCGGGATCGTCCCAAAAGGTCGGGGCACTGATCTCTTTTTCGAGCTCGGCAAGTTGAGAATTTTTAGCGGGTAAGTCAAAGACGCACCATTAACTGGCGAAGTATATCCCCCGCGGTCTGCAAACGATTGAGTAAATCTTGCATGTTCAACTCCTTTCGACTCTTTTTCCTAAACTATGCAGGTTCTCTGGGAATCGCCGTGGCGATAGAGTGAATAGGGGGTGTTGGGCGGACGAAGCCCGCCCAACACCCACATATCTTTCCCTCTATCACGAGAATTCCCAAAGAGCCACTAGGCACCGAGAATCCCTTTTACGAACGCATGCGGGTCAAAAGGCGTCAGATCCTCAGCCTTCTCGCCCAGGCCGGCGTATAAGATTGGCAGGCCAAGTTCGCGTTGAATGGCAAAAGCCATGCCGCCGCGCGCCGACAAATCCAGTTTCGCCAGAATAACGCCAGACACGTTCACAGCTTCCTTGAAGGCGCGTGCCTGTACCAGGGCATTTTGCCCGGTGGTTGCATCCAGCACCAACCAGACGGCGTGCGGAGCGCCCGTGAGCGCTTTTCCGGCCACGCGCTGCACTTTCTTGAGTTCTTCCATCAAATTGTAACGGGTGTGCAGACGACCAGCCGTGTCTACCAGGACCAGGTCATAGCCCTTGGAGACTGCCGACTGGATGCCGTCGTAAACCACCGCTCCGGGATCCGAGCCCATCTGCCCGGCCACGATGGGCAATTCCAGCCGTTCGGCCCAGACCTGTAACTGGTCTACGGCAGCGGCGCGGAAGGTGTCGGCTGCGACGAGCAGGACGCGTTTCCCATCGTCAGCAAAGCGGCGGCCAAGTTTGGCAGCTGTGGTGGTCTTGCCGGAACCATTCACGCCAACCAGCAGGATGATTGACGGCCTGGCTGAAAAATCCAATCCGGGAGGCGCATCGAGCCGGAGGCGCAGTTCAGCTTCCAGCAAGGACTGGAGTTCGGCGGCGCGGGTCAGTCCCCGGGTCCGTACAACGGTGCGGAGTGAGTCAAGCACCGACTCGGTCGTCTCCAGCCCTAAGTCAGCCTGGATGAGCAGACTCTCCAGTTCTTCCCAGGTCTGGTTGTTGATTTCCGTCGCGCCAAACAGACTGGCCAGCCGCCCGAAGGTGGCTTTGCTGCTGCGTGAGAGTCCGGTTTTCCAACGCGAGAAAAGGTCTGGCATATCGGGCAGATTATACTGTAAGAACACAGTACCCTGTACGTGTAAGAACACAGTACCTTGTACTGTAAGAACACAGTACCCTGTACTGCAGGTGCGACACCTACTCCAAGTATGCATCACCTTACCTAACCCGGACATACCGGAACTAAAAGAGATTTACCACGAAGAACACGAAGATACACAAAGGAAAACCTCAAGAACCTTCGTGTCCCCTACCCTTCGGGTAGAATGTTATGACCTTTGTGGTGAAAATTCTTGCAGAAAAAACAAAAATTTCATGGGCTATGTTCTGTGACTCCACTGCATATTAAGAATTCAAGCGGAGAATCTTCAAGAAAACCTTCGCGATATTAATTTTTTCTTCGCGACCTTCGCCTCTTCGCGGTAGAGATTCTTTGTTGCAGTAGACTCTTCTATGTAACTTTTTCAATCGGTATGCATCTATTAATCAGAGTCGCAAATGTTTCATGATATACTCGCGAAATATGGAGCCGGAGGATTAATGAGTGAAGGTTTGACTGAAATCACCGCAACCTGGAAAGGCGAAATGACCTTTGTCGGCCAGAACGCACTCGGCGGAGCCGTCCAAATGGGACCACTTGATGGGAAACCGGGTGTCAACCCAATGCAATTATTGCTGGTTGCCATCGCCGGGTGCACCGGAGTAGATATTCTCTCCATCCTGCAAAAGAAACGCGCTGATCTGACTGATATGCAGGTGCGGGTAAGCGGCAAACGTGCCGATGAAACCCCGATGATCTGGACCCACATTCACATTACATACCTGATCTGGGGCAAGAGTATCAAGCCTAAAGATGTAGAACAGGCCATTAAGCTCTCGGAAGATAAATACTGCTCAGTTGGGATTATGCTTGGTAAGTCTGCCAAGATTACATCCGAATATCATATTCTGAAACCCGGTGAAACCGACCAATAAAAGAGGAAAAATGAGTGAACCAATTCATGTGACCGATGCGGCTTTTGAAAAAGCCGTCCTGCAGAACCCCCTGCCAGTGATCGTAGATTTCTGGGCGCCCTGGTGCGGCCCGTGCAAGGTGGTCGGCCCGATGCTGGACAAAATTGCGAAGGAAATGGGTGACAAGCTTGTAGTGGCCAAGGTCAATACGGATGAGAATCCGCAGTGGGCAACCCAGTACGGCGTGCAGGGTATCCCGACCATGCTGTTCCTCTACGGCGGCAAGATTATCCTCCGTCAGGTGGGCGCGCTGCCAGAGCGGATGCTGCGCGAGGCTGTTACGCAGTTCATGGAAGTGACAGTAAAACCGAAGCTGTAAGCGATTATCAACGCCAATGTAAAAGAGACGCTTTTTGAAAGCGTCCCTTTTTTTGTTTTATGTCACAAAGCCTTCGGCATTTTTTACGGAAATTCAGTTCTCTGTCGCTCGTTCGATTTTCGCGCCCAGGGAGCGCAATTTCTCATCCACGCGCTCGTAACCCCGGTCAATCTGCCCGACGTTACGGATGGTGGATTGGCCGTCGGCGGCCAGGGCGGCCAGGAGCATCGCCATACCAGCGCGGATGTCGGGGCTTTCGAGTTTCTCGCCGTTGAGTCTGGTAGGGCCGTTGACGATACAGCGGTGCGGGTCGCACAGGATAATCTGGGCGCCCATGCCCTTGAGTTTGTCGGTAAAATACATCCGCCCCTCGAACATCCAGTTGTGGAACAGGACACTGCCGCGCGACTGCGTGGCGACCACAATTGCGACGCTCATCAAATCAGTGGGAAAGGCAGGCCAGATGTTGGTCTTGATCTCCGGGATGGCTCCGCCCAGATCGGCTTCAAGCTTGAGCCGCTGTTTTGCCGGGACGACGATATCCTCGCCATCCACACTCCAGTCAACGCCCAGGCGGTGG
>JAPLGV010000051.1:0-449 GCA_026389975.1 Chloroflexota bacterium | reverse complement strand
GACCAGCATTGCGGATGCGCACTTCACCGCGCGTCACCACCGCCGCGCCGACGAAACTGATGACTTCGAGATAATCCGGCCCGATGGTGAACTCACCGCCGTGCAGTTTCTCCACTCCATCAATCGTCAGCGTATTGAACCCGATGCCTGCGACGCGCGCCCCGAGGCTATTCAGCATCTGACAGAGTTCCTGCACGTGCGGCTCGGAGGCCGCATTGCGAATCACGGTCGTCCCTTGGGCGGTGACGGCCGCCATGATGACATTTTCCGTACCAGTGACGGAAGCCTCGTCCAGCAGGATGTTGGCGCCTGTCAAGTGTTTGGCCTTGAAGTCGAATGACCGGCGGTAATGTATGTCTGCGCCGAGGGCTTTAAGGGCCAGGAGGTGCGGGTCTACGCGCCGGCGGCCAATCACATCTCCGCCGGGGGGCGGGAGATGCGCTTCGCAG
>JAPLGV010000211.1 GCA_026389975.1 Chloroflexota bacterium | reverse complement strand
GGGTGCGGGTGTGCTGGACAGCCTGATTCAGGACCCGGATGGCATAATTTCGATGTTAGAGTGTCGCAGCCACAAATTCATCCAGTATGTGCTGCTTTTCGAACTTGTTGGCTTTTCGATAGCGCGGACGATTCGCATGTAACAATTCTTGTTTGCTGTGTTGACTAAGCATAGCTTCCTTGGCAGTACTTTAGGTTCTGCCTAGGGTAACATTCTTTCTGAGTCAACGATTTGCACCAAAGTAAGATCCTATGTGAGGCAATGCGCCCCTGCCCAAATTCCGCACAATCTGATAGAATACAGCCCGCACGCCGGAATCATTAATCTTCAAGTCAGGCCCCGGTCTCTACTCCGGGGTTTTTGTATGGAATATCGTAGAGGCGCACGGCTGTGCGCCCTGAGTGGACACCGTCCGCCCCTACAATGGTAAATTATATATGTTTAAAGAACGAACGGACCTTCGTAATATCGCCATTATCGCCCACGTGGACCACGGCAAGACCACCCTGGTGGACGGTCTCCTGCGCCAGTCACACACCTTCCGCGACAACCAGCAGGTGGCCGAGCGTGTCATGGACTCCAACGACCTTGAACGTGAGCGCGGCATCACAATCCTGGCCAAGAACACCGCCATCACCATCCCCGACCCGGAAACGGGTCAGGTAGTCAAAATCAACATCGTGGATACCCCCGGTCATGCCGATTTTGGCGGCGAGGTGGAACGCGTCATGAATATGGTGGACGGCGTCCTGCTCCTGGTGGACGCCGCCGAAGGTCCGATGCCGCAGACCCGTTTCGTGCTCAAGAAAGCCCTCGAGATGGGCCACAAGGCCGTGGTGGTCATCAACAAAGTGGACCGCAAGGACGCCGAACCCGAGCGCGTGGTCAACGAGACATTTGACCTGTTCATCGAACTGGGAGCCACCGATGAGCAGGCGGACTTCCCCATTATCTATACCCAGGCGACCAGCGCCCAGGCCGGTTTCTCCCCGGACCTTGGCCCGGACCTCCAGCCGCTGTTCCAGACCATCCTGCGGCACATCCCCGCCCCTAAAGTGGATGCGGACGCGCCGTTCCAGTTACTTGTCACCACCCTGGGTTACGACGATTACCGCGGCGTGACCGCCGTGGGCCGTATCCATGCTGGCAAGATCAAAGTTGGACAGCCGCTGGCGCGTCTGAAGAGTGACGGTACGATCACGCCGGAGCGCGCTCGTTATTTATATGTGCATCAAGGCTTGAATAAAGTTGAAGTAGAACAGGCCGAAGCCGGTGAGATAATCGCCCTGGCCGGGCTGGAGGGGATTGCCATCGGCGAGACCCTGGCCGACTCGGAAAACCCGGTTGCCTTGCCAACAATCATAGTGGAAGAACCGACCGTCCGCATGACATTTGGCGTCAATACTTCGCCGTTCTCGGGCAAGGAAGGCCGCTGGAGCACCTCTCGTAAGTTGCGCGAGCGCCTGTTTGACGAATTGCGCACAAACGTTTCCCTGCGCGTGCAGGGGACCGGTACCGCCGAGACATTCCTCGTCTCCGGGCGCGGTGAGTTGCATCTGGCTATCATGGTCGAGACCATGCGCCGGGAAGGGTATGAATTCCAGGTATCCCGTCCGGAAGTGATTTTCCGGAAGGCCGAAGACGGCACCCAACTCGAACCGTTCGAGGAAGTCCATGTCGAAACCAGTCCCGAGACGGTGGGGGTGGTGGTGGAAATGCTCGGGGGGCGGCGCGGCAAAATGATGGATATGCAGGATACGGGTCAGGGGAGTGTGCGGCTGGTGTATATTGTCCCGACGCGCGGTCTTCTCGGTTTCCGTTACCAATTCCTGACTGCCACGCGCGGTATGGGTGTGATGAATACGCTTTTCCACGGGTACGAGGAAATGGCCGGGCCAATGGCGACGCGTTCCACCGGTTCGCTGGTGGCCTGGGAAATGGGCGATACCACCGCCTACGCTCTAAAGAGTGCCGAAGACCGCGGAACCCTGTTCTACGGTCCGGGTGTGTCCGTGTACGAAGGGATGGTCATTGGCGAGAACGCCCGTCCCGGCGACATTCCGATCAACGTCTGCCGCAAGAAGCATTTGACCAACATGCGCTCATCGCACGGCGATATGGAAATCCGCCTGACAACGCCGCGCCAGATGAGCATAGACGAGGCTATTGAGTACCTGGCCGATGACGAACTGCTCGAAGTGACGCCGCTTTCGTACCGCATCCGCAAACGCATCCTGAATACCGATGAACGCGGTAAACAGGATAAGAAGTCTAAAGAAGCGTTGGAAGAGTAGAAACCCTCCCGCAGGTTTCGAACCTGCGGGAGGGTTTTTTTGAAGTTATGACAATTTGCGGGCGATAACGATTTTAACCGGCAATCCCCACATGAATCTTTCTACTGTCTCTGTTATTCGAAACCCCGCCTCTTCGAGAACTTTATGTACACAGATGGGGCGGCAGTCAATAAAGTCGGGGAATTTAGCGTGTGCCCACTCGTATATCCTGACGGCCACTCCGTCTGTCTTGGCAAGAGCCACCACTCCAATGCGGCCTTCCGGGCGGAGCACCCGGCGGCATTCTTTCAAGACGATGGGGATCTCCGGCGAGTCAAACAGTTCCAGGGTGAAACTCGTAAAAACAGCATCGAAACCAGCCGCATTGAACGGCAGGCCCGCGGCGTCTCCTAACCGGAGATCAATCTGTTTGGCAAGTCCGGATTGCTTGAGACGGGACTGTGTCACATGCAGCATACCCTTAGAAATATCTACTCCGGTAACTTTCCCGAAACCACCCACGGCTTGCGCCAGTGCCACCAGGCTGTGCCCGGTGCCGAATCCGATCTCGAGCACATTCTCGCCAGCCTGGGCGGCAAGCATCTGTAAGCCAATCCCGGTGAAACGGCGCTCGCTCGTCCCGGCGAACAGATCATAGAAGCGGCTCATGCGATCGTAGTTGATTCGAGTGCTGGAATGGCTCATCGGATAAACGCCGTATCCTGTCCCGCCAGGGTATCGCGGACGTGTTCGGCGTGGCCGTGGAACAGGTCCATCTCCACCGCCTCGCCGACGGGGAACCATTCCACGCCGGTGGTCTCGTTGCTTAGGCCGGGTTCGCCGCTGAGGAGTTCCACTTCAAAATTTAGTACCACGACGTGGGCCTGGTTGCCGTCTGGATAGACGGTCACGTGATGCGGGTCAGAGTAGACACCTGTCAGCCGGGTAACCCGCACACGCAGCCCGGTCTCCTCGCAGACTTCGCGCTCGCAGCCTTCGGCTACTGATTCACCCGCCTCGATCATTCCGCCGGGCAGGCACCACATCCCGTTGTCGGAGCGGCGGGTTAGCAGGACTTTCGCGTGTTTTTCGTCGAACAGGACCGCCGAGCATCCCAGGCGGAGTTTGCCCTGTTTGCCGATGCGTTCGCCATAAAGGAGATGAGTCATGCGTCCATTATACAGGAAGGTCGCGCACTTGTATCCTTCCTGTTATTCTCGGACGAATGTTCCATCCCTCAAATCGGCCGCCGCTTGCTGGATTTCTTCGCGCGTATTCATCACAAACGGTCCATAAGGGACGATTGGCTCCCCAAACGGTGCACCGGCCATCAGCATGAAACGTACCAGCGAGTAGCTGGCCCGGACCTCGATCTGGTTGCCCTCGCCAAAGATGGCCATCTTGACCGACGCGACTTCCGTATTCCCAAATATTCCCTGTCCATCGAACACATAGGCCAGGACGGTGTGTCCCTCGGGGACCGGAAGGTTGAATTTGGCTCCAGCCTCCAGCATCACATCCAAGTATAGCGGATTGGCAGCAATCTCCGTTACCGGGCCGTGGATGCCATCCACCGTACCTGCAACCACGCGCACGCGGCAGCCGTTCTTTTCGAACACCGGGATTGTTTCAGCACCGACTTCCTGGTAACGCGGACGGGACATTTTTTGCGCGGCGGGCAGGTTGACCCACAACTGGAAACCGTCAATGATCCCATCCGGTCCGCGGCGGGGCATCTCCTCGTGCAGGATACCGCCACCGGCGGTCATCCACTGTAGGTCGCCTGGGCCGATGAGGCCGGCGTTGCCCAGACTGTCGCGGTGGTTGACGCTGCCTTTGAGAATATAGGAGACTGTCTCGATGCCGCGCTGCGGGTGCATCGGGAACCCGCGGATAGGGCCCTCCGCCGGGTCGTTGAAGGCGAAGTGGTCGAACAGATCCATGACATATCGCGGTTCGATACTTTCTTTGACAATGCGAATGTTATTCATACCAATAAACTCCGAATTAGGAAGATTGTACCAGTAGTTGGGAAGAATTGTAAAAAAACTGGCGTACTTAGCGGGTACGCCAGAGAAGGTGCTTCGATCAGTTTATTGTCATAGCTACTTCAGGTTGAAACCTTGTTTTTCCAATTATTCCACAATAATCTTGATAAGAAACGATTCGCCAAACGGAATGCCCTTCGCGTCGAAGGCCTGCCATTCGCTAAAGTATTCCCCAGCTCCCAGCGGGGCAGTGAAAACAATCCGCAGGGTGGCTTGCATCCCGGCGCGGGCCGGGTAAAGCGCCTGTTCCGGGGATGCGCCCAGCGCGTTCCCACCGACCAACCGCAGGCGATAACGGCTGTCCCAATTACAGGAACCGGAGTTCTGGACGAGCCATTGTTTATCCAGCGTACTACCGGGCGTGACGATGGAATAGTCGGGAATGGTCACGTCATCTAAAAAAGCCAGCCAGTCAATACAGGTTAAAGTGGGGGTTAAGACAAACGGAAAAGATGAAAAAAGTGTTTTGGTGGGAACGAGGGCTGGAAGGGAAGGGGTAGAGAGCGCAGTACTATTTCCCCCGCAGGCAGACAAAAGGAGCCACAGATAAACACAGACACTTGCACCTGCGGCAAGTGCAGGTGTGGACACAGAGATAAGCTTTCTACGCTTTTCTATGTCCATCTGAACCCTCTCGCGAATTGCTTAAAATCAGGCTTCTTCTGAGGCTTCGCCACCAGAATCATCGCCACGGCCGGTGACAAGCGGGATGGCAACTTCGCCACCGCTGGCGCGCTGGCGGATAACCAGTTCGATTTCGTTGGCCAGGTCCGGGTTCTGGCGCAGGAACTCCTTGGAGTTCTCGCGTCCCTGCCCGAGGCGGGTTTCGCCATAAGAGAAGAAAGCGCCGCGCTTATCCACGATCTCAAGTTGGGTCGCCAGGTCAATTAGGTCGCCGACTTTGGAGATGCCTTCGTTGTACATGATATCGAACTCGGCGGTGCGGAACGGGGGCGCGACCTTGTTCTTGACCACGCGCACACGCGTGCGGTTGCCAACGATTTCAGCCCCGATCTTGATGGACTGGATGCGGCGCACGTCCAGGCGGACGGAGGCATAGAACTTGAGGGCATTGCCACCGGTGGTTGTTTCCGGGTTGCCGAACATCACGCCAATTTTCATGCGCAACTGGTTGGTGAAGACGACCGAGGTCTTAGTCTGGTTGATGGCACCGGAGAGTTTGCGCAGCGCCTGGGACATCAAACGAGCCATGGCACCCATCTGGGCATCACCCATATCGCCTTCAATTTCGGATCTAGGAACCAGCGCGGCGACCGAGTCGATAACCACCAGGTCCACTGCGCCGGAGCGGACGAGCGTCTCGGTAATTTCAAGGGCCTGTTCGCCGGTGTCGGGTTGAGAGACGAGCAGGTTGTCAATGTCCACACCGCATTTGGCGGCATAGGCCGGCTCGAGGGCATGTTCCATATCCACGTAAGCGGCGGTGCCACCCATTTTTTGAACTTCGGCAACAATGTGCTGACAGAGAGTGGTTTTACCTGAAGATTCAGGACCGTAGATTTCGGTGATGCGTCCACGCGGAATGCCGCCAATACCCAGCGCCAGGTCGAGGGAGAGCGAGCCAGTCGGGATGGCGTCAATGGTCATTTTTTGGGCTTCGCCCAGCCGCATGATGGAGCCGTCGCCGTAGCGTTTGATAATATCCCCGAGGGCTTTATCAAGCATGGCGCGGCGGCCTTCGTCCATTGTGGAACCTGCAGATGTGTCAGATTTGCGAGCCATAATATTCCTCTCTATCCTTGAATTGGGTCGAGGTACTTATTTAGCGTCCAGAGTCGAGTATAGCACAGATGTTCGATACGTCAAGAGCTCAAGGCATGCCTGTTCAAGGCATACCGGTCTCTGGGGTGGGAGGCGGGGTGAAGTCGTAGCCGTTGTATCCAAAGAAGGAAAAATACGTGATCTGTCCCGGAAGGATTTGTATATTAACCTTTCTGTTCAACGCGCCGTAAGGGATGTTGAGTTCATAAACACCGGCTGGCAAGTCGCCCAGAACCACGTTTTCATTGTAATACGCGTCACTGTTGACAGTCAACGGCCCATAAGTCGTGACTGAATATTGCTTCTCCGTATCGAGAGATTTTAAAAGGATCAGATATGAATCAAGCCGTTCTCCGTACGTGCTCATCACCCGACCAACCAGGACGCCATACCCTTGCGGCGTCATGCCTGTATCCCCGACATTACCCACCATGTCACCGGTGTTCACCCATTGACCAACAATCACGTCCACTTCCTCCATGTGGGCATAGACGGTGTAGAGCGGCTGGTCCTTGTAACCGAAGTCATGGCGGATGGCGACGGCCGCGCCGTAGGGATCTTTCAAATTGTACCTAGAGCCAGAGTAAAGCCCAATTCCAGCCCAGACGACCGTTCCCGACCCGGCAGCCAACACCTCGGCCCCGCGTGGGGCTGGCAGGTCAATTCCGGTGTGGATTACGTCTGGCCCAAAGTAAATGCCGCCATAACGGTAATCCCAGATTGGGTCGGCGGGGTAGGTGGCGGCAATGGGAGCAGCGAAATAGAAATGGTCAAAAGGCGAAAGTGCCCAGGGTACAGGATAGAGCGGCGGGCGGTATTCAGCTCCTTCGGCAGGAATGACGGTGGGGAAGAACAATTGCATGGCGCCGATGGTCGCGGTTGGGAACGGGAGGGGCGTTTCAGTCGCAGTCGGCGGCGTTGGGGTTTCGGATGGCAGCGCGAGCGCAATCTGGGGAGTTGAGGATGGGTTGAATGCAGTAGCAGTAAATACAGAGTCGGGAGATTGAATTGTAGGTACGGATGCCGTTGGCGCGGGTGTAGGAGTGCAGGCGGCCAGTAAAACTGCAAATAAAAGAAATCGCAAACCAAAAACGGGTTTCATGGTCAAGGTGTGGAGGTGGGACGTGCCGTCGACGTCTGTGTGGGTGTAGGCGAACGATACCAGAGCGGAGTCCGGGTGGGGGTGCGGGTGGGCGGAATAACGATTGTCGGTGTGACCAGCACTTCGGGTGGATAAAGTTGCAGCATGGCGGTACGCCAGTCCAGGCCCTGGGGATAGACCAATTCGTTGAAATGGGCGCCGGCGTAATACGTCCGCCAGTTGGTCAGGGCGGGCTGGCGCTCCCATCCGTACTGGGCGGCCAGCGTGGTCAAGTCGAACCAGTAGCCGCCGGGAACGGAATTCATCAACTGGCCCCCGTTCTCGTAGGCGGACGAACTGGTAGTGCGGGTGGAAAAATCCCAGGGTACTTGCGTAAACGGCATTCCTTGGGAGCCATCCTGGGCGGCTGTATGCAAGAAGATGCGCCAATAGGTCTGCTGGCCGAAATCTTCACGCACAACTGCCATCCAATTGGCCTGGACTAACACCGGGTTAAGTGTGAAGGCCCGCCCGGTATAAAGCCAGTCCTCGCCCAGACCGGGGTTGAGAGGTGTGGTTAGCGGAACAAAGGCGTTCTCCAGGTTGCCGAGGGCATCCCAGCCGGTTTGTGCCGCGACTTGGGCGCGCAATGCCTGGAAGGAGTCGCCTGCCAGTTCATTCAGTTGTGGATAGAGAGCAGTGACATTCGTCAGCGTAACCAGCGAGGCGCTTCCGGAGGGGATATTAGGCTGGGGATTGGTCCCCGCTACGAACGGAAAGGCCGGCGTGACCTGTGATACGGTCTGGAAGGGGCCTGGCAATGCTGCGCTTGTGGTGCCATAGGAAAATCCATATAGCACACCAGGGAGCAGCACTGGCGGGATGCTGATCGCTCCAGCAGTGGTGTACCCGGTCAGAAAAGTCTGATTGGGGGCAGGCAGGCGGCTGGCAACGTTGTTATTATCCTGCCAGATAGGCCAGTCACCGGAGCCGGCCCAGCGAGCCGGGACATCGGGGTTGCGGGCGTCCCAGACGTAGAGGCTGGTCAACCCTGAATCTGGATCAGTGGAAGCCCACGCCAGTTTGCTCCCGTCTGGAGACCAGGCAGGGTGCGCCTCGACCATCTTGGGATTGTTACTGACATCAATGAAGTTCCCGGCATGATCGAGGTCCGCAATCCACACCTCGGGTTCGCCGGAGCGGTCCGAGATGAAAGCGATCTGACGTCCGGGGAGCAGCGGCAACCAGGCGGGAGATGTGTCGGCGGCGGGGTCTTGAGTCAATTGGAGGGGAGCCTGTCCCGGGTCCGTAACGGAGCGGAGAAAGATATCCAGGTTACCATTCACGTAGCTTTCGTAGGCTATAAAAGCCCCATCCGGTGACCAGGAAGGCGCGGCATCGTATTCAGGCGTATCTGTCAGCCGGTGAATTCCGCCTCCGCCCAAGTCCAGGAGATACAGATCCCAGTAACCGTTTCGGCGCGACGAGAAAGCCAGCCAGTTCCCATCCGGGCCGAGAGCGGGGGTAATATCGTCCCAGGCATCTGCGGTGAGACGGGTCAGCGGCAGGGTCTGAGGCGAATAAGCAAAAAGGTGGAAATAATCACCTTCTTCCAGGGACAGGAAAAAAACACCCTGCGGCGCTGAAGCGGTGACAACCGTCTCAGGGGTGGCGGTGATAACGTAGGGAGTCTGGGTGGGTACTTCGATGGTGGGCTGGGGCTGGGTCGGGGTGTCGGTGAGTACCAGGGTGCTGGTTGGCACAGGCGTGGGGGCGGGACCACAAGCTGGGAGGAGCAGCAAAAGGCAAAAGGTAAAGAGTTGAAAAGCAGAAACAGGGCGAGGAATATGTTCCATTTTATATCATGGGCGAAGGGATTTCAACAGTAAGGTCGCGGCGGTCAATTTCGCCCAGGTCGGGGAAAGAAAGAATGACCGTGAGCTTATATACTCCGCTAGCGGTTGCGCCGGGCTTGAGAATGTGCAGAGTAAGTTCGAGCCTCCAGGCGACCGGCTCAACGATGCTGGTCGCGACGACAACCTCTCCGGCTGAGTCGGTCAGGGTCAGTTCGAGATAAGGTTTTTGCTGGAAAGGGGTCAGGTCCAAAGCGACCCGCAGGCGTTTTCCATCGGGGTAAGGTTCCGCCCGCAGGTCGAGCAGGCGAGTATCGGCAGGCGGCAGGCGCTCGATGTCTGGGTCGGTGAGGAAGAATTCCATGCGGCCATTATAACCAAAAACCCGTTTTCTCACCGCTCCCCCTACGGTATAATCTGACCATGACTCCGAAACTGACTCATCTTGATGACTCCGGCCGCGCCCAGATGGTGGACGTGGGAGACAAGCCCGATACCGAGCGTCTCGCAATTGCGAGCGGCGAAGTTGTGATGAAACAGGCTACGCTGGACCTGATCCGTGGCGGGGCGATTAAGAAAGGTGATGTGTTGACTGTGGCGCAAATTGCCGGCATCGCCGCTGCCAAGCGAACTGCGGAGCTGATTCCGTTATGTCATCCTTTACCCATCACCCACATTGAAGTTGCACTCTCCCTCGATGACACCCTACCCGGCGTGGTCATCATGGCTTCGGTCAAAACGACCGGTAAAACCGGTGTCGAGATGGAAGCGCTGACCGCTGTCTCGGTTGCGGCGCTGACGGTCTATGACATGGCCAAGGCCGCCGAAAAGACGATGAAGATCCAGAACATCCGGCTGGTGGAGAAACATGGTGGCCGGTCTGGAGATATTGTAAACAAGTAGGGGAGAACCTGTGTGTCTGCCCGGGTTATCAGTTTTTGGAGCATAAAATGCACAAAGTTAAAGTCTTGTTCTTTGCCACCTTGCGCGATTATGTTGGTTCGAAATCGCTGGAGATCGAAATCCCTTTCGGAATGACTGTCGGCGGGCTAACGGATTTGCTGGTGGCAACCTACCCTCTCTTGGAAAAAGTCAAAAACTCGATGATGGTCGCCATTAACCGCGAATACGCCGCCAACGAGCAAGTTATCCCTGAAGGCGCTGAAATCGCTTTCTTCCCGCCTGTCTCCGGCGGATAGGATTGTGGCATGGATTCCCCAACCATCATCTTCCTCACCGAATCCGAACTCGACCTGGATGCCCTGCTCGGCCGGATTACGCTCCCAACGACGGGCGCAGCGGCAATTTTCACCGGTATGGTGCGCGGGCAGACCTCCCGCGGAGATGCCCACGAAACGGCTTATCTTGACTATGAAGCCTACCAGCCAATGGCGGAAACCAAGATGCGCCAGGTGGCTGACGAGATCCGCCAGAAATGGCCGACCATCGCAGGCATTGCCATCGTCCAGCGCATCGGGCGGCTGTATCCCGGCACGCCTACCACGTTGATCGCCTGCACGTCTGCCCACCGCAATACCGGCGTCTTCGAGGCTGCTCGTTACGGCATCGACCGGCTCAAAGAGATTGTCCCGGTCTGGAAGAAGGAAATTGGGCCGCAGGGCGAAGAGTGGGTTGAAGGCCATTACCGCCCAAAGCCCGGAGAATGATGGAAATTTCCTGTAGCAATTGCGGACGTACTTACCCGCCGGACGGCCTGCCGTATCGCTGTCCGACTTGTGGGGGCTTGTATGATTTCAACACCCCGCTACCATTTGACCCGGCGCAGGTAGACTGGTCTCAGCCCGGCATCTGGCGTTATCGTCACACCTTTGGTCTCTCCCCGGACTCCGATCCCGTTTCTCTCGGCGAAGGCAGCACACCACTGCTGTGGGCGGAAGTTTTTGGACGCAAGGTTGCCTTCAAATGCGAGTTTCTCAACCCGAGTGGCTCCTTCAAGGATCGCGGCTCGGCCGTCATCACAGCCTGGCTCCAATCACGCGGTATTAACGAAGCGGTGGAGGACTCCTCCGGTAATGCCGGGGCCTCGTTTGCGGCCTATGCGGCTCGGGTGGGGATCAAAGCCCGGGTTTTCGTCCCTGAATCTGCCTCCGGTCCCAAACGCAGACAGATTGAGGCCTACGGTGCGGAACTAGTCCCGGTCCCCGGATCGCGCACGGACGTGTCTGAAGCCGCCAGGGCAGTGGCAGATGGGGGCACAGTGTATGCCAGCCATGCTTATCTGCCATTTAACCTTCCCGGTTATGCCACCGCCGCTTACGAAATTTTCGAACAGTTGGGTAACAAAATGCCGGGGTCAGTCATTCTCCCGGCAGGACAGGGCGGACTGCTGCTCGGATTGGTGCGCGGATTCGATGCTATGCGTATAGCCAATAATTCAAGTAATAGTAATCCAAGAATCATCGGGGTACAGGCACGTGCGTGTGCGCCGTTGTGGGCGATGTTTCCAGCAGGCAGCACGGAAGCCGGATTGGTTGCTGAGAATCGCACACTTGCGGAGGGGGTGCGGGTGCGCTATCCGCTGCGGGGAGACGCAGTGCTCCAGGCGGTGGTAGCGAGCCACGGGTCCATGTGCGTTGCGGATGAGAACGAGATTTTGCCGGGCCGCGATGCGCTTGCACGTATTGGTTTTTACGTGGAGCCGACTTACGTGGAGCCGACTTCGGCTATCGTCTGGTCTGCTTTGGCGCATACGATTCAGGATTTACCTGGTCCGGTTGTCATAATTCTAACTGGTTCCGGTTACAAGTACGAGTAAAAATCAAAAGGAATTACAACATGGCAGACATCCAAGCTTTTGGTAAAAAACTGATCAGCAACCTTGAGAAAGTCATTGTGGGGAAGCGGCGGCCGATTGAGTTGATTGTTGTCGGCTTGCTTTGCCAGGGACACGTACTTATCGAAGATGTGCCGGGGGTTGGCAAGACGGTATTGGCGCGCAGCCTGGCGAAATCGTTGGGGTGCTCGTTCAAACGTTTGCAGTTCACCCCCGATATGCTTCCCAGCGATGTGACCGGCGTCTCCATTTACAATCAGTCAAAGCTGGCATTTGAGTTCCGTCCCGGTCCGATCTTTGCCCAGGTGGTGCTGGTGGATGAAATCAACCGTGCCACGCCGAAGACCCAGGCGGCCCTGCTCGAAGCGATGGAAGAGCGTCAAGTTACAGTGGACGGCAAGACGCACCCTTTACCCAATCCATCCATGGTTCTGGCGACACAAAATCCTATCGAATATGAAGGGACGTTTCCCCTCCCCGAAGCGCAACTGGACCGGTTCCTGCTGCGTGTACGCTTGGGTTATCCCAACTCGACAGACGAAATCGAAATTCTAAACCGCCAACAGTTGCGTCACCCCATCGAGACGCTGAAATCGGTTATCAAAGTGGATGAACTAAAAGAAGCGATGGAGGAGATTAAAAAAGTTTATGTTTCTGATGCGATTAAACGCTATGTGGTGGAACTGACCAACCGCACACGTCAGAATGCGGATGTGTACCTTGGTGCAAGCCCACGCGGAAGCCTGGCGCTCTTCCGTACCGGTCAGGTTGCGGCAGCGCTGGCGGGGCGCGATTACGTTTTGCCGGATGATATTAAGCGATTGGCTGTGCCCGTGCTGGCACACCGCATCATTGTCGGGACGGCGGCTCGTTTGCGGGAATTAAGCGCTGAGAAGATTGTGTATGAAATTCTAGATAATACTCCGGTGCCTGGCGGAGATTACGAGGCCTCCTCCCGGAAATGAAACCGACCCTTGCCTTGCGCTGGCTGCTGGCTGGAATTATCCTCTTCGGCCTGGCTGGCTGGGCTGTAACCGGCCTGCTGCTCTACGCGCGTATGGCGTACCTAGGCCTGCTGCTGGCCGTTGGGGCGGGAATCTGGGCCGTTTTTTCGATGCGCGGTATCCGCCTGAACCGCCAGGCGCGCATCTTGCGGGCCAGCATGGGTGAAGTTTTCGAAGAACATTTCGAGGTTCGGAATGCTGCCTGGCCGGCTTGTCTATGGCTGGAAATCATTAACCAGTCCAATTTACCTATGGCTGGCGGTTCCCGTCTGCTGACGGGTATCGGCCCTCACCAGCGCCGTTTCTATACCGCCCGGACTTTGCTTTACCGGCGCGGTGCTTTCTTGCTTGGTCCAACCAGCTTGGCTTCCGGGGACCCGTTTGGCCTGTTCACTATTCGCAAGCAGGTCCCGGCGAAAGATACGCTGCTGGTCTTACCGATGACAGTCCCGATTACTGATTTTCCGCCGCCCCCCGGACTCTTGCCGGGCGGAAAAGCGATCCGCCTGCGGACATCCGATGTGACACCGCACGCTGCCGGGGTACGCGAGTACGTACCGGGCGACCCGATGAAACGGATCCACTGGCCGAGCACAGCCCACCGGGGACGGTTTATGGTCAAGGAATTCGAGCAGGACCCACAGGCGGATATCTGGTTGTTTTTGGATGCCCAGCAGGAGGTCCAGGCTTCGTTGCCAGAGCAAGCGGCAGCTTTCAGCGAGGACGGTTGGTGGCTGCGCCGTCCAAACGTGGCGCTGCCTCGCGATTCGTTTGAGTATGTCATCAGTGCGGCAACTTCGCTGGCAAGTTATTTCCTCAGGGAACGACGGGCGGTTGGGTTGGCATGTGCAGCCGGGAAGTCTACTGTTGTCTCTGCAGAACGCGGACAGCGCCAGGTCAATAAGATCTTGGAGACGCTGGCTTTCCTCCAGCCGGATGGGACGATGCCTTTGCTTGGTCTGGTCACGATGCGGTCCAAATTGCTGCCCATTGGGACAGGCGTCATCCTGATTACTCCTTCGACGCGACCCGAGTTGTTGCTGGCGGTGGAGGATTTGCAGCGCCGCAACCTGCGTCCGGTAGTGGTGCTGATTAAGGCTGAAACTTTTAGCGGGACAGGGGAAAGCGAATCCATTGTTGCCGGTTTGTTGCGCCGCAACGTTCCGGTTTGCCCGGTCGGTTTTGGCGACGATTTGTCGGTCCAGTTGACGCTTCCGGTGGTTTACTTCCAGCGCCCGTATTTGCCAAAATCCTACTTTAGCGTCAGGGCTTGACTGTTTTATGGATAAGTGATGTTATTCACGAAATTACCGTCCACATTGCACTTGACCTTCTTGTCAACGCACTTGATACTTGAATGGATAAAAAGAGGAGTTGAACATGAAACATTTTCTCGACATTTCCGATCACTCTCCGGAGGAATTGCAGGAACTCCTTGACCTGGCGATCCATTTGAAGAAAGAACATTTTGGCACAGGCAACCCGCCGCTTTTCAAAGGCAAGGTGCTGGGGATGATTTTCCAGAAGCCCAGCCTGCGGACACGGGTCTCGTTCGACATGGCGATGCGTCACATGGGCGGCGATGCGTTGTATCTCTCGCCGAATGAAATCGGCCTCGGCAAGCGCGAGTCAATCGCGGATGTGTCGCGCGTGCTTTCGGGCTACGTCCAAGCCGTGATGGCGCGCGTCTTCGAGCATGCTCATGTGCTGGAACTGGCCAGGTGGTCTTCGGTGCCGGTCATCAACGGTTTGAGCGATTATAGCCATCCCTGCCAGGCGATGGCCGATGCCCTGACCATCGAAGAGAAATTCGGCAAGGCTAAAAGCCTGAATGTGGTCTTCGTAGGCGACGGGAACAATGTAGCCGTCTCGCTGATGCAGATTTCGGTCAAACTTGGCTGGAACTTTACGATTGCCAACCCTGAAGGCTATGATATACCGGCCGGGAGTATCGAACCGGCCAAAAAGGTCGCGGCAGGTACCGGGTCCAAACTCGCTTTTCTGCGCGATCCGCATAAAGCGGTTAAAAACGCCCAGGCCATTTACACCGATACCTGGACCAGTATGGGCCAGGAAGAAGAAACTGCCAGGCGCGAACAGGTTTTCCTTCCTTACCAGGTCAATGCGAAACTGGTCAGCGAAGCAGACAAGCATGCCATCGTGATGCACTGCCTGCCGGCCCACCGCAACCACGAGTTGACCGACGAGGTGGCCGACGGCCCGCACTCGGTCATCTTCCCGCAAGCGCACAATCGTCTGCATGCCCAGAAGGCGGTTCTGGCGCGGTTATTCGGTGTGGCTTGATCTATATAACGATTGCGTTTTGCTGATCGTAATATGCAAAACGAAAAACGTAATTGCCTCTCGACTGCGTGGCGCTCGGGGCGAAATCTTATCTATTTATGAAAGGTGAAACCATGAACACGCAGGAATATATTCAAATTGAAGAGCAGTACGGCGCCCACAACTATCATCCGCTGGACGTGGTCATCACGCGCGGTGACGGGGTATGGGTCTACGATGTGGACGGCAGGAAATATCTGGACTGCCTGTCGGCTTATTCGGCAGTCAACCAGGGACACGTCCACCCGAAAATCCTGGCTGCACTGGTGGAACAGGCCGGGAAAATCACCCTGACATCGCGGGCCTTCCGCAACGACCAGTTACCTCTGTTTTATAAAGAACTCTCCGAGCTGACCGGCTATGAGATGTCCCTGCCGATGAACTCCGGTGCAGAGGCCGTCGAGACGGCACTCAAGATTGCCCGCAAGTGGGCGTACCAGGTTAAGAAAGTTCCGCGCCATCAGGCCGAAATCATCACCTGCACCGGTAACTTCCACGGGCGCACCATCACCACCATTTCCTTCTCCACCGAGCCGCTCTACCGCGACGATTTCGGCCCCTTCACGCCGGGATTTGTCACTGTGCCTTATGGCGACGCGAACGCCATCGCCAAAGCCATCACGCCCAATACGGCTGCTGTTTTCCTCGAACCCATCCAGGGCGAGGGCGGGGTCATTATCCCGCCAAAAGGCTATCTTAAGAAGGTCGCTGAAATATGCAAGAAGAACAATGTTTTGTTCATCGCGGACGAAATCCAGACGGGTCTGGGTCGGACCGGGAAACTGTTCGCCGCACAGCACGAGGGTGTGCGCCCGGATGTGACCGTCATCGGCAAAGCCCTGGCGGGAGGCTTTTACCCGGTCTCTGCCGTGTTATCCGACAAGGAAGTGTTAGGGCTGTTTACTCCTGGCGAGCACGGCTCAACCTTTGGCGGTAACCCGCTGGCGGCAGCCATCGCGCGTGCGGCTTTGAAGGTCATTGTGGAAGAGAATCTTGTCCAGCGCGCGGCGGATTTGGGCGAGTATTTCGTCGAGCAGTTGAGCGAGATTTCCAGTCCACATGTCAAGGAAGTGCGCGGCAAGGGTCTGCTGATCGGCGTTGAGTTGAACGAAAAAGCTGGCGGCGCACGACGTTTCTGTGAAGCTTTGCAAAACAAGGGTATCCTTGCCAAAGAAACGCACGAACGCGTCATCCGATTTACCCCACCGCTGGTGATTGACAAAGAAACCATTGATTGGGCATTGCCCTCAATCCGTGAAGTTCTTAACATGGAGTAGAATTACTGTGCAAACTGCCGAGATGAAATCCTGTCTTTGCCAAAAAAACATGACCAATTCACCGTTTTATGCAAGAAGCAGTAAGATGCCCGGTTTACCTGCCGGATATCCGACTACCATTGGAGGTATGAGATGAACATCTGTATTCCAAAAGAACGCCGTCCGTTTGAATACCGTGTGGGGCTTTCCCCCATGGGTGTGGAAACCCTAATCCAGCATGGACATACTGTCTTTATAGAGCACGATGCTGGCCAGGGAGCAGGCTTCCCGGACAGAGAATTTGAGAAAGTGGGGGCTAAGATTGCCTACGCAGTGGATGAAATTTACGGGCGGGCGGAACTCCTGCTCAAGATTGCCCGTCCGCTCGATGATGAACTGGATATGCTCCAGCCGGGCACAACGATTGCCGGCCTCCTGCATCTGGCGTCTGCCCAGCAAAACAAGATTGACGCCCTGTTGAAGGATAAAATCACCGCCATCGCTTATGAACAGATCGAAGAAGAGGACGGCTCTCTGCCTGTCCTGCGCCCGTTCAGCCAAATTGGCGGCGCCATGGCGGCGGAGGTGGCTTCCCGGCTCATGCAAAGCGACCACGGTGGACGCGGCGTCCTCCTGGGCGGTTTGCCCGGCATTCCGCCTGCCGAGGTGGTTATCATCGGTGCAGGGATATCCGGCACCTATGCGGCGCGCGCATTCAAAGGCCTGGGCGCACATGTGACGGTCCTCGATAAAGGCCTTAACGCATTACAGCGCATCAGCCAGTACGACTCGAATTTCGTCACCATGCTCTCCACGCCGCGCAACATCTCCCGCGTCTGTGAATTTGCGGATGTGCTTGTGGGTGCGGTCCTGGTGCCGGGTGCCCGTTCCCCGATCATCATCACGCGTGAGATGGTGAAGAAAATGAAGCACCGGTCTGTCTTTATTGATATCAGCATTGACCAGGGCGGGTGCAGCGAAACCTCCCGTCCGACAACCCATGAACACCCCTCTTATATTGAAGAGAACGTGGTGCACTATTGTGTACCCAATATGCCAAGTGTGGTGGCGCGGACTGCCACGTATGGTTTTGTAAATGCAGCCATTGATTACATTCAGGAGATTGCAGATCTGGGCGTGGACAAGGCCATCGAAAATCCTGCCATCGAGGCCGGCGTCAACACCTATAAAGGTGAACTGCGCCATCTTACCCGCCTAAAGAATAAAGAATAAGGAGTAAAAGATGGATTGGAATAGTATTTATCAATCGCGCGTGACGACGGCAGAGGAGGCCATTCAAGCGGTCAAGTCTGGGAATCGCATCTTTATGACCGGCAACGTTTCAGTACCACAGAAACTTCTGGCCGCCCTCGTGGCATACGCGCCCAACTTGAAGGATGTGCAGATTTGTCAGGCGCTTTCGGTTGGCCCGGCTGACTATGTAAAGCCGGACATGGAAGCCCATTTGCGGGTCAATGCGATGTTCATCAGCGCCAATATCCGCAAGGCGGTCCAGGAAGGCCGCGCCGATTTCACTCCCGTGCTGCTCTCTGAATTTCCTCTACTCTTCAAGGATAATCTCCTCCCTGTAGACGTGGCTTTCGTCCACGTCTCCCCGCCAGACGAGCACGGTTTCTGCTCGCTGGGCGTGGAAGTCGGTCTTACCAAATCCCCGGCGGAATCGGCTAAAATCGTCATCGCCGAAGTCAACGACCAGATGCCGCGCACCCTGGGCGACTCGTTTATTCACGTCAGCCGCCTGACGCATATCGTGCCGGTCAATTACCCGATTCCCGAAATGCCGATGTCTGGCGAGACTATCGACCCAATCACCGAACGGCTGGCCGGTTACGTGGCCGACCTCATCCCAGATGGTGCCACCATGCAGATGGGTATCGGCGCCATACCGGATGCGGTCTTAAAATTCCTTTTCCATAAAAAAGACCTGGGTGTACACAGCGAACTGATTTCAGACGGCGTTATTGATTTGGTTGAGGCTGGGGTGCTGACAAGTGCTCGCAAAACCTTGCACCCCGGTAAGATTGTGCTTGGTTTTGTCCTTGGCTCCCAGCGCCTCTATAGTTGGGTGAACGACAACCCGCTGTGCGAATTTCGCCGCACTGAGTACGTCAATGACCCGTTCATCATCGCCCAGAACGAACGTATGGTGGCCATCAACTCAGCCATCGAAATTGACCTGACCGGTCAGGTTTGTGCAGATAGCATAGGCCCCAAATTTTTTAGCGGCATCGGCGGTCAATTCGGTTTTATCTATGGCGCTTCCCGTTCGAAGGGCGGTATCCCGATCATTGCAATGCCCAGCACCAATATCATGAAAGATG
>JAPLGV010000224.1 GCA_026389975.1 Chloroflexota bacterium | reverse complement strand
TAATAGTGGCGCCAGTTAGAAAGATATAAAGCACAAACCGTTTAATGATTTGCCAGACGGTTCTCATGGTCGCCTCCTAGTACAGGTCATAATTGACCCAGCGTTTCTGCATCCAGAACTGGATGAGCGTTACGACCAGGATGAGGATCAGGATCAGCCACGAAATGGCAGAGCCGTAGCCGATCTCAAATTGGCGGAAAGTTGACTGCCACAGGTAATAAACCATCGAAATAGTCGATGAAATGAGCGGCTGATTGTCCCGATAGAGCACGTAAATTGGCTCAAATATCTGCAACATGCTGATCAGACCCACCACCAGGTTATAGAAGATATAGGGGGTAATCAACGGAAGAGAGATTTTCCAGAAGCGCTTCCAACTGCTGGCTCCATCCACCTCGGCCGCTTCGTGCAATTCCTTGGGAATATTATTCAGCCCAGCCAGGAAGATCAGCATCATCGTGCCACATCCCCAGATGATTAACAGCACGACGGACATTTTGGACCACAGCGGGCTTTCCACCCACAGCGGGGCACGGTTGGCAGCCGGAAAGCCTGCCTCCCACACTTTTTGGAAGAGGGTGAAACTCTTGTTGCTGATGCCGAGGAAGAACGCGCTGACAAGTTCCTGAATAAAAATGATCGCACGCTCCAAATACCCTAATGGTGGTAATGCCTTGATAACCGCACGGATCAATTGATTTATAATTCCTGTTCCACCGTTCAACATCAAGCGCCAGCACAGCAAGACAGCCGTGTTGAAACCCAGAACCACGGGCAGATAAAAAGCCATCCGAAAGATGCGCTCTCCATGCGTCTTTTGATTCAAAAGCACCGCCAGAAAGAGTGCAACTCCCATCTGTAAGGGTAAGCCCAGCACAGTCAGGTATAACGTATTTACGATGGAAGCCCGGAAGCCGGAGTCCTGGGTGATCAACTTGACATAGTTATCAAGACCCACCCATTCAGCAGGCACGTTGGAGGCGATGCGATAATCAGTAAAACTCCAATACAATGAAAAAAGCATCGGAACGACGACAAAAATGAAAAAGCCAACAATCCATGGGGACGCAAACAGATAACCGGCAAAGGTGTTTTCCTGTTTCCTGCGCCTCGCTCCACTCAATTTTGCGATGAAGCGGGCTAGGCTTGCCAAGGCAAAACTGGAGAGGACAATGAACAGGATAGCCCCTGCTGCATTGATAAGCACACTGATGTATGGGTTATGAAGCATACCACCGCCTCCAATGAGAAACCCTTCCCTCATCCAACCTGCAGTTTACTACAGGAAAGAGGGACTACTGACCTAGAGCAGCGAGGTATTCTGTCTGAATTTTGGCATTCACTTCAGCCGGAGTCAACTCTTCCGTGATCAGTTTGCCCAGGGCATCCTGCATGATGGTTGAGAGCTTGGCCGATTCTAAAATGCCGGCAAAGCCAACACCATATTGTGAGGCCAGTTGGGCTTCCTGCTTCAATTGCGGGGAGGCGGTCACATAGCCGGTTTGGGAATCATTGCGGGCCGGGATCAATCCCATCGTCTCATTCCACTTGTTGTTGGCTTCCTTGGTGAAGGCCATCTTCAACCAATCAGCAGCCAGTTGCTTGTTCTGGCTGTAATCAGCCACGGCCAGCCAGTCGTTGAAGGCCAGTACCACCGGCTTGCTATTGGGGAAGTTGGCAGGATCGCCGTAGAATGGGTCAATACTGATCTTGCTCCAGATGGGCCGGTCGAACGCTGGCGCGGCCCAACCGGAATGCGCCAGGCAAACCGCGCCGTTACTTTGGTCGGTGGCATCATTGACATCGATCACTGAACCCGTACTAGCCGGCAGAGCAGCTACTGCATCCGTGGCAGGACCGTAAGTGGCCTGGCGCATGTCCAGCATAAATTTGGTAGTGGCCAATGCTTCGGGAGAGTCAAAATTCGGGGTGCCATCAGCCTTGTACAATTGGCCACCCAGAGAATAGTAAACGAGCAGCCACCACTGCCAGTCGGCCATTGAACCCGCGTCCACGGGGACTAGCGCCTGCTGCTTCAGCGAATTGGTGGCAGTGTCAATTTTGGTGTCCTGTTTGGCAAAATCAACCCACTCGGCAAAGTTCTGGGGTGTGCCCGTGGTCCAGCCAGCGGCAGTCATCAAGTCCGTGCGGCAAAAGACGTAGCGCGGGGCTGTGAAGATCGGCAATCCGCGCAGTTTGCCCTCAAACTTAGCATTCTCGAGTGCCGGGCCAAAGTTGGCAATATCGGGCCAGGCGGCTGCACCAAGATAGGGATCCATATCAGCCAGGCTTTGGCCATATAGCGTATTCATTTCCGAGCCCAGGTTGATGATGTCGGGGCCCGCGCCGGCAGCAAAGAAACCCGCGAAGGTAACATCCCAACCGCTCCAACTTCCCTCAGTGATCTCTACCGTAACGCCGGGGTTTGCAGCTTCAAAGGCAGGATTGATCGTGCTCTTCAGCCACGTGATGGTATCCGGCGTATAGTCCAGGAGGTAGATTTTCAGGGTAACAGCCTCGGGAGCTGTCGTGGGGGGCACTGCCGTGGGAGGGACTGCAGTCGCTGGGGCTGCGCTGGTCGGAGCGACCGTGGGAGTCGCACCTCCGCAGGCGGCCAACAGGATGCTGGCGAGCATTAGCATGACGAACAGTTTGGTACGCATTTTTTCATCTCCTTCTTAGATAGTTGAATCGAATGGTTGTCAAAAACGGTTCTAGAGAATTCACAACTTTCTCCTTTGGGCCTCCTTTCCGCTGGATGTCGGTGACATTCAGGATGAGTGCATTAACTCACCCGTTGCAAGCGATCAGTCACATCCTGCACGAAACGTTGAATAAATTCCTGGATAAACGCAAGCGGTTCTTTGCCATCATCCAAAATCAAATCTGTCATGTCCAGGCCAAAAGACAAACCCGTTGTTATGTCCAGGCCGTGTGATTCAAAATAGGTGGCGTTCGCCTTTCGACGTGCCAGGGACGCCTGGTCGTAGCGTTTGCCTCCGCTGATTTGCGAATCGAACACTCCCAACAAGGCCGCTTGCAGGTTTTCCTGCCCGGAGAGATCGAAGCCGACCTTGTCGCTGTCCAGCATCCAATCCAGGCCGCGCCAGACTTCACAGCCGTATAGTTTTTGGGGGCGCATATCCTTGGGTAGACTGCGGAGAGCGGCAATGACCTTCAAAGCCACGCTAACATGAGTGTCGTGCTTGTCTGCTAGGTTGTGGGTATAGACCTGCTGCGGGCGGGTTGCTTTCAGGATGGTCGCCAGGTCATCCACAGGCAGCGTACTGCTTCCCTTGACCTCTTTACTGGGATAATCCAGCATAATTTGGGCGGCATATTCGCCAATCATGGCCGCTTTGCGCTGTTCCTTGAATCGTACCAGCCGCATCTCTTCATCGCTGTATCGCCCATACATCCCATTGCGCGGAGAACCGCGCCCATCTGTAACCACCACGCCGGTAAACCAGCGGTCACTGCGCTGATAACATTCCAGAATTGGATTGGCAGCCATGATTTCGATGTCATCCTGGTGAGCGGCAACCGCTAAGTGAGTCGTGCGCCTCAGGGCTTGATCAGGGGGCATAGCGTCCGGCACAAATATTTCTGCAGTATCTCGGTGAAAGTTCACAAGCCATCCTCATTTCGATTCAATGCGGGCAAGCTGGCCGCGGCCACAGATTGTCCGACCCGACGCACTTTTTCATCCGGCAAATGCAGCGTGATTTTTTTCAACAGGTCGGGAAATTCAGTCTCCAAAACCCTTTGCGCGCCCGCCAGCAGCAAATCCCCGCCCCGCCCAGATGTACAACGGCCCAATATCAATACATGTCTGATGTCGTAAAAATCTGCATAATGTGCAAGGCCATACCCCAGGGTAATACCCATGCTCTGCCAGATCTTCACGACCCCCTCATGCCCGGTTTCCAGTTTTTCTTGCATGAATTTGAGTTTATCGGCATCCGTTAAATCAGTTGGGATTTCGACGCCAACTTTTGGAGCCAGGCGAAACACGCACTGCTGCGAGAAATACGAGGATCCGCATCCTCTATCACCCGACCATTCCTCCACAGGCGCATTCGGGCTGTAATCGATTGGGGTAAAAGCCAGTTCGTTCAACCAGCCTGTAATACGACCGTCCCGATCCACATAACCTGCCGCTTCGCTCGAGCCCAGCGCAATGCCCAGGATACCGTTGTCTCCAATTGACATCGAACCAGCCAGCGCAGTTACGTCGCCATCATTGACTACCACCATAGGCACACCCATTTCCTCTCGGATGCGTAAGAACAGGTTTCTAACATCACCAAAGCGTTCTTTCGGTACACCACGGAATAAGGATGCCACCATCGGACGGTTATCAATGTAAATTCCTGCTGAACTACCGCCAATAGCATCCACCCGTGACATCCTGGCTGCAACCGTTTTCAAGGCAGATACGATCTCGCGGTAATGATATTCCGGGTCGGCGTGTTTGCTTGGCTCCCAAACCACTTCTTCACTGTAGACCACCTTCCCATCCACAACAGCACTCACCTTGCGGTCGGAAGCGCCCAGGTCAAACCCAATCCGGCAACCATCCAGATGGCGACCAAGCAATTTTCCTGTCTCGCTTGCAGCAGGTACTTCCTCAGGCATGCACGTCACCACTTGAAAAGTCTGCTCATAAACCTGCTCCCCCATGAAATGGTAGTCAAACCTGCGTTCGCCATCCGGCGCATAACACTTGTAGATATATTCGCCAACTTCACGAGGTCCGCCAATATAAACTCGCCAGGCACCCCGCTGCCATAATAGGAACTTCACCAGCCGTTCGACATAATCCAGGTTTGCTTCTGCCTTGGGATGCCCTGACGGAAAAAC
>JAPLGV010000254.1 GCA_026389975.1 Chloroflexota bacterium | reverse complement strand
TTCAACCGTAAAGCGTTTGTGCAGTTGGCCCATGATGTTCTCCTTTTCGTAGAAATCTATCACGGACCAGCGGTTCACTTTTCAACTGATAACGGTTCACTTTTCAGGTTTGAACAGTTCACTTTTCAAGTTTGAATAACAATACCCCCAATACCCTTGACAAAATTCCTATCTCGTATAAAATTGCTTCCAATGTCTGAACAACGCTGCTTCCGCAACTTTCAACGCTTGCGGGTTTTCAAGCCCACGGATTTTGTTTTTTAGGAGAGCCATTTCTATGGCTCTCTTTTTTTGTCTATTGACGGAATAGACACAAAAACCAACCCAATTCTCAGAGGAGGAAGAATGTCCGCAGAAACGCAATCCAAACCCACATCATCCCCGCAGGGGAAGGTCCTCGGTTATCTGCCCGATGACCGCCCGCCCGTGGGAGCCATGCTCAGCCTGGGTTTCCAGCAGTTCCTGACCATGTTCCCGGCCACCGTACTGGTCGCCATCCTGACCAAGTTCGATATCGGCGTGACCCTGCTGGCCTCCGGCCTGGGAACCATCATCGCCCTGCTGGTCTCCAAGCGCAAGATCCCGATGTACTACGGTTCTTCGTTTTCATATATTGCTGTCATCATCACGGTGATGAGCAAGTTTGCCCCGGCCTGCTTCAATGACCCTACGCAGTACTACTGCGCGGACGGCGTGCGCATCGTTCAGGTGGGCATCCTCCTGACTGCCGTGTTCGAGATCCTCATCGGTTTTCTGATCATGCGCATCGGTAAGACCGCTTTGGACAAAATCCTGCCTCCCATTGTCACCGGTTCGATGGCCATGGTGATTGGTATTGCACTGGCCAACGCGGCCCTGGGCAATGCCGGTAACTGGGCTGCAGCAGACGTGGCCTGGAGAACCTGGCTGGTGGCCTTCATCACCATGATTGCGACCATCTTGTTCTCGGTGTACCTGCGAGGCAAGGGCTTGCTCGGTATGCTGCCAATCCTGTTCGGCGCCATTTTCGGCTACCTGGTTTCCATCCCCTTCGGGTTGGTGCATTTCGAGAATGTCGTTTCCGCCTCTTGGATCGCCGTGCCGAAATTCACCTTCCCGGCCTTCACCAATCCAGAGGCCTGGGGCATGGCCTTGAGCATCGCCCTGATCTTCATCGCCACCGTGCCAGAAAGCACTGCGCACCTGTACCAGATGAGCCTGTATATTGATACGCTGGCCGCTGAACTGGGCCGCAAGCCGTTCGAGATCAAGAAACTCATCGGCTTGAACCTGGTGGCGGACGGCGCGGACGACCTGGTAGTTGGCACCCTGGGTGGCTGCGCCGGGACGAACTACGGTGAGAACAACAGCCTGATGGCCATTACCCGCAACTACTCCACCGCTGTGCTGATGACCGCCGGTGTCATGGCAATTGTAATTGGCTTCTTCGGCAAGCTGGTGGCTCTGATCAACACCATGCCCGCGGCCGTTGTAGGCGGATTGAGCATCTACCTGTTCGGCATCATCGGTATGCAGGGTGTGGCTCTGATCCAATCCGAAAAGGTCAACCTGTTTGACCCCAAGCAATTGGCAATCGGCGCCGTCATCCTGATCTGCGGCATCGGCGGCAATCTGGCACTCCCCAACGGCATGTTCCCGTTCCAGATCCCTTACCTTTTCCCGAGCGGTATCCCGGCCATTGTCTTTGCTGCCATCGTCGGCATCCTGCTCAATCTCATCTTCTTGATCTTCAAGCCGAAAGAATAGCCGCTTGTAGCCTTCCCGGCAGTGCGATAAGATTGGGGCAGGGACAATTCCCTGCCCCTTCCCATGCCTATGATTAAACTTCCTGGATTAATTGATCCCCACGTCCACCTGCGCGATCCCGGCGCCACCCACAAAGAAGACTGGGACACCGGCACCTCCGCCGCGCTGGCGGGTGGCGTGACGATGGTTCTCGCCATGCCCAATACCAAGCCACCCATTTTCAACGCTGAGACTCTCGACCTGGCACTCGACGCGGCCAAACAAAAAGCCCGCTGTGACTACGCCCAGTTCCTCGGCGCGGGGCCGGATAACACCGATTGGGGCAGGCACAAGGCACTGCCCCTACGGGCGGCGGGCCTGAAAATGTACCTCGACCAGACCTTCGGTGAACTATGCCTTGATTCGATGACCCTCTGGAAGCAGCATTTTCAGCACTGGCCCAAGGAATTACCCCTCGTGGCCCACTCCGAAAGCCGCAGCATGGCGGCGGTCATCCTGATGGCGGCCATTTACGACCGACCTGTCCATATCGCCCACATCTCGCTGAAAGAGGAAATCCTGCTCATCAAAGCGGCCAAGGAACGCGGGATTAAGGTCACATGCGAGGTTTGCCCCCACCATCTGTTTCTCACGAAGGATGATATCCCATCCATCGTAGGGGCAGGTCTTGTACCTGCCCACGTTGGCCGCGGAGAAGTTCGTCCGAGATTAGCCACAAAAGAAGATGTGGAAGCCCTGTGGGCCAATCTCGATGTCATCGATTGCTTCGCCACCGACCACGCCCCGCACACCCTGGCCGAAAAGGACAGCGACAATCCGCCGCCCGGATTCCCCGGCCTGGAAACGGCATTGCCGCTTCTGCTGACCGCCGTCAGTGAAGGTCGATTAACCATTAACGATGTTCTATCCCGAATGGTCACCAACCCGCGCCGCATTTTTAACCTGCCCGAGCAGCCCGAGGCCTGGGTCGAAGTGGATGAGAATGCCACTTACGAGATTCGCTCCGCCGAGATGCACTCCCGCTGTGGCTGGACGCCGTTCGAGAGCTGGAAGGTGAAAGGCCGCGTGACCCGCGTCCTGCTACATGGGTGTGAGGCTTTCAAGGATGGTAAGATTCTTGTAGAACCTGGTTTTGGAAGAAATGTGCGTGCCTAAAAAAGTGAGAGCACAGAGATGATTCTCCGTGCTCTCTAGATGGTGAAATGGTTTGAGAAATTTTTACTTCTCGGCCAACGTCCCGGTGACGTACTTGTGCAGTACACTCGAGATCAAGGTTTGATACGGGATGCCTTCGCGCACGGCGCGTTTCTGCAAATCGAGCAGGTCTTTTTCTGAAATACGGATATTGATGCGCTGACCCTTTCGGAAGGTGGCGCGGGCATAGACACGGTATTGTTCTTTCTGCTCTTTGACATTCTTCGCCGACTGCCACTCGTCATTTTCATAAGACGCCAGCAGTTCAAGTTCGTCCGGTTGGAGTTTCAGGTCGCTCATTTTGCACTTCCTTTCAAGTACTTCTTTGTTGCTTTGCGGCTCGGAATGATGGTTTTCAGGAATACATCATCGTCGGTTTCGACAAATGGCACAAGATAAACGTAATCATCCACCTGCACCACAAATACCTTTTGTCCTTTATACTTTTCCTGGTAGGGATGTTCCAGCACGTCGAGCAAACATCCCATCTCGATATAAAGGACAATCTCCTCGAAAGAGACTTGCCTTTCAGCTTTCAACAGCGGGTTCTTTTCGTCATTCCACGAAAAGGTTTTCATGCGCCAATTATAGTCTTTTGTGTGCCTTTTGGCAACGAACCCGGTCGCGCGTATCTACCTGTCATTGCGAGCGAAGCGAAGCAATCTCTTCATGCGCGGGGATTGCCACGCCGCACACCGTCCCAGTGTCTTGCCGGGAAAGAACGCGGCTCGCAATTACATATAAAAATGTTTTTCAATTAGGGCTTACGCAAGACAGGAAACTTGACGGATGAGCAAAAAGCCATTACTGTTACGGAATGATACCTAAAAAAGAACGAGTAACCCGTTTGGATTATTGTCAGTACTTGCTGGTGAGCCAAATCAATTACACGCTCACGAATTATGCCGAGCACACCGAGAAATTCAGTCATGACATGGCGAACCGATACTTGTCTGGTGATGAAATCCGGCCTCGACTGGTTTGGGAGAATGTGAAAAACGAAGTACGTCCAACGCGATATGGATTTCTGGTTTTTGATGACACGGTCATTGACAAGAACTTTTCACGCCACATAGAACTGGTGAGAAATCAGTACAGTGGCAATGCGCATGGCATCATCAAAGGGATCGGTGTCGTGACTTGTGTGTACGTCAATCCACAAATAGACCAGTTCTGGATTATCGACTACCGTATTTATGACCCGGCAGGTGATGGTAAGACCAAATTGGAACACATGCAAGACATGCTCTTGAACTGTGTCTATCAAAAAAGCCTGGATTTCTGGGCTGTTTTGATGGATACCTGGTATGCAACCAAAGAAATCATGCTCCAGATTGAGAAACTTGGCAAAATCTACTA
>JAPLGV010000083.1:13072-14506 GCA_026389975.1 Chloroflexota bacterium | reverse complement strand
TCACCGCGCGTTTCGTCCCTTTTTAGATAGGGTGGTTTGAGTGACTCTGCCATAGGGCATTCTCCTTGATGTAATCTAAACGAGCGGATTAACGGCTGGCGTTAGCGGCAGGGAGGATTTGCAAGACTATTTGATATTATGGCACAAAACTTTGTAAAACGCCTCAGTTTTCGTGGGGCGGTAACCCCCGTCCGGTGGACGCTTACTAAGGCGTTTTTTACCTTTCCAGCAATTTTCAATCACTTTCCTCATTTCCCCTTGACACTGAGGTTAATCAGTAGGCCGCTTCTTGTCTCAGTGCTCTAGATATTCAAACGTCCCATCTAGGGGCAATGGTTCAGCACCAATAACAAACTTGGCAAAGAACTCGGTCCAGTTTTGTCCTGTAGATGCATGAACCCTGGAAAAATCATCCAGGATAGGTGATGTTGCGCGATTAATCCAGTTTGGCTACAGTTTTATGGGTTACCTAGGTCTATCCAAATCATGGGCGAGACCACGTCCAAGTGCCCAAGTTGTTCAGGGTCCAATATGCATCGAAGAGAAGATGATAATGTTTGTGCTCTTCCTCAGATAGTCTACTGAACATTTTATAGCCCTGTGGATCCGTGGTTTGGACTGCCAAGTCGGCGTACGCTTTTTCCGCCTGTTTTTCGAGATCCATGGCTGCAGAAATAATGCTCATTACACTTTTTGTGTTAGGTTCTTGAGTAGCCTTTATTTCGAATATCGGTGGGAGGGGAAACTCTTTCCCTTCATAATTAATGAAATCACCTTTTTCCTCCAAAGAAGTCTCCAAGGCAGTTAACTGATCGTAATGAAATTTCTCAAATTCACCCAGTTGCTCGAATAACTTCTTGCCCATTGGATTGTTTATTCTCTGGGCAGCGTCAGCGTAGCTTGCTGATGCTATCCTTTCATTTTCTTTGACAACGCGGATTGCATCTAACAGGTTCGGAGTGCTCATTTGTTCCTCCTTGCGGTTGATTGGAAAAACTTTTTTGAGTAAATCTCTTGAGATCGAATATCGCTCATGAGATGCGGTTCTGCCAGTATTCAAACTTGCAACAAGCGTATTCAGTCTCCAATAAAGGAAGTTGTGATAAGTTCACAGTGTATCGTAACTCATTACTTCCAGCAATGGTGACGCGGCCTAACGGTTGGGTTCAGCCCTAAAGTGGAGCGAAGCGGAGCAAATCGGCTGCAACCCGGTGTTAGCCTGCCTACTGGCTCAACACATATCCACTACGCCCAAATCAACCGCGTGTTCACTAGCTTCATGTTCAAGCGTGACCATCCACAAATACCAGCCACATGACACCATCACGTTCATCTCATTCGGCAGTTGCCAGCGATACGCTTTAGTCTGTTCAAGGCGCTCCCAGGATACAAGCGAAGGGTGCGCGAAGAGTATCTGAAGCATCGCAGCGGTTT
>JAPLGV010000083.1:4050-13055 GCA_026389975.1 Chloroflexota bacterium | reverse complement strand
TTTGTTGCCATGACCACGCCGCATGCTTGGTGGCCTGATAGTCGTTGAAAGCATCAACACTGGTGAACCCGCAGACTTGACCATCTGGCTCAACGTATCCAGACAGGTTCATAATTTGGGGCCATTGGACGCCTGCGATTATCTCTCCAACTGCCAGAATGGTAAAACGCTCCCACTCGGCGATATGGCCCACGACCTGCCCTAACGTGCGACCATCCGAACAGACATGCGCGGCGTCCTGTGCTGTCATCGCTCGAACTGCATTGAGATAGGGTGCTATTACATCCGTGTGAAGCCCAACGAGAGAAAGGCGTCGCTCGTCTGGCGATTGAGCGGCAATAGCAACAATCTTTTGATAGAAGACTTCAGCCTTCATAGTAAAGGTTCGCCTTTGGCTTCGCAGGCATTAGCACCTGTGGATGAGGATAGGCTAACGGTATGGTTCAGCGGCAGCGGCGGGACTGGTGAGACTCTTTCCCATTGTCGCGCCATTTCTGGCAACGTGCTGGCTCGCGAGCGGCGGAGATGCTGCCTGAGCTTGTTGCATCGTCCCCGGAGGGGGAAGGGTCCGCTTGCAGCCGCTGTTGGGTGGCAACCTGTCTGTCGGTAGGGATAAGGAAAAGCCTCCAAAGTCATGACCTTGATGGATAGGATGCTGTTACCAGGTGTGTGACGCTGCACGATGGGTAAAGTTTACCAGTAATGGTGTACCAGTTCTCGGATGTGACGGTCATAGATGGAGCGTACCTGTGCCATTGTCTCTTGAGAGAGGGGAGCCAGATCTGCAACAGTGAAGTTTTCCTCGGCCTGCAGCGGACGCTTCGCACCTGGGATGGCACAGGCCACAGCATCGAACATCAAAATCCAGCGCAAGGCAAACTGCACCATACTTATCCCCGCAGGGCAAATAGCCTTTAGTTCATCAACCGCTTGCAAGCCAACATCGTACTCAACACCAGAGAAAGTTTCGCCCCGATCAAATGCCTCACCATTGCGGTTAAATGCTCGATGGTCGTCAGGTGCGAAGGTGTCTTCTGGTTTTAGTTTGCCTGTGAGCATCCCGGAGGCTAGTGGCACGCGCGCCAGGATACCCACTTTCCGATTCTTGGCTTGCTCAAATAGAAACTCGGCAGGTCGATGACGAAACATATTGAAGATGATTTGCACGCTTTGCACGTTGGGGTACTCTATTGCCTTGAGAGCTTCTTCCACCTTTTCCACACTCACGCCGTAGTAGTGGACTTTGCCCGCTTTGACTAGGTCATCGAGTACGCCAAAGATCTCTGGCATATAGTAGACTTGGGTAGGTGGGCAGTGGAGTTGAAGCAAATCGAGGGCTTCTGTATCCAGGTTCGTGATACTGCGTTCCACAAAGACTGTGAGGTTTGCACGATTGTAGCCTGCCGCGATGTGTGGGTCTAACCGCCGTCCGGCTTTGGTGGCAATGTAGATGGTTTCACTGTGTTGGCGGCGCAGTTGCGCCAGCAGTCGTTCGCTGCGACCGTCGCCATAAACGTCGGCGGTGTCAAAGAAGTTTACGCCAAGTTCTACGGCCCGGTGTAATGCTGCCAATGATTCGGCGTCATCGACCGGCCCCCAAGTCCCGCCAATGGCCCACGCGCCAAAGCTCACGGCAGAAACTTTCCAACCTGTGCGTCCCAGTTCTCGGTATTGCATAAATACGCCTCCTGTTCAATCTCTGAAGCTAAGCAGTTATCGTCGGAAACGCCATATCACCACCCAACGGTTTGCGTCACTGGCGGGACTGGCGAGACTCCTTCTCGATTATCGCGCATTTCTGGCAAAATGGGCGCCGTTCACGAGCGGTGCCACGAAGCGACTCTCGCGTAACATCCCTTTACGGGGCTACTCCAGATTCTTCCAGGAAAACGCGGATCTCTTTTTCAATTTCATCCATCTTTCCATCCCCTGCCTCGAACCAGTGGATCTCGGCATCTTCCGCCTTGAACCAGTTCGCCTGCCGCCGCACGAAGACGCGCGTCAGCCGCCGCATGCGCACTTTGGCAGCCTCCAGGCTCATCTCACCCCGCAGCACGGCCGCACACTCGCGGTAGCCAATGGCCGACATGGTTGGCAGGTCGGGCGAATAGCCACGCGACCGCAGGCTGCGCACCTCGTCCATCAGACCGGCGGCGAACATGGCTTCGATGCGGGCGTCCACACGGGCGTAAAGTTCCGGGCGCGGACGGATCAGCCCAATCGTCAGCAGGCGGTAGGAATTCTCGCTCTGCCGGCGCTGGTCGGAGAATCTGCGGCCGGTGGAGAAGATCACCTCCAGCGCCCGCACCGTCCGGCGCAGGTTGCGTGAGTCAATCGCCTCCGCCGCGGGTGGGTCGAGAAGGGCCAGCCGCTGGTGCAGCCAATCGTTCCCTCGGGACTTTGCCAGCTCTTCCAGCACGCTCCGCAAACGAACGTCCGGCTCTGTGGCGGGCGGCGCCCAGCCGTGCACCACCGCGTGGATGTACTGCCCCGTCCCGCCCACCAAGAACGGCAGTCTGCCACGCCCCTGGATGTCTGCAATCGCATCCGCGGCGAGGCGTTGGAAAACGGCCAGGCTCCAGGTCTCGTCTGGGTCGGCCACGTCAATCAGGTGGTGCGGGATACGGGTGCGCTCCGCAGGCGTCGGCTTGGCGGTGCCGATGTCCATCCCGCGGTAAAAGAGGCGCGAATCCGCCGAGACAATTTCCCCGCCCAGCCGTTCGGCCAGTTGGATGGAAATCCCGGTCTTGCCCACCGCAGTGGGGCCAACGACAACGATGAGGGGAGTCTTCATTGAATTTCCGATTACCAAATCACGAATACCTATTACCCAATTACCTATTACCTGATCACCCAATCACGTTCTCAAAATGCTCGATCTGCGTTTTCCCGCCGGGCGTGCCCTCCACGGCGATCACATCAAACTGCCAGCTTTCGCCGCTTTCGGGGTGCGCCTGGAGATACTCTTCGGCCGCGGAGAGCATATAGGCTTGTTTGCGGCGCGTAACCGAATCTTCGGGATAGGCAAAGGTGTGCGAACTGCGCGTTTTCACCTCGACGAAGACCAGCAGGCCGTCCTTGCTGGCAACGATGTCAATCTCGCCGTGTGCGCTGTGGACGTTGCGTGCCAGGACCGTGTAGCCGTTCGCCGTCAGATACTCCGCGGCGGCGTCTTCGCCCCAGCGACCGAACACCTGTCTGCGGTTGCTCATGCGCGCAGTTTCTCCACCCGGCTGCGGATGCGGGAACTCAAACTGCGCCGGCGCGGCAGGGCCGCAAAGACCAGACGTTCATAGTGTGCAAGCATGATTTGCATGGCGTGTTCAACGGCGTATTTTTCGGAGGCCTTGCGGGCTGCCAGCCCCATTTTGCGGCGCAGGCTGCGGTCGAGGCATAGACGGGTCAGTTTGGCGGCATAAGCGGCCTGGTTTTGGCTGGCAAGGAAGCCGGTACTACCATCCTCGATGGTATCGCCCACGCCCACCGAGTGGATACCCAGCGCAGGCAGTCCGGTTGCCATGGCTTCAATCACCGAAAGGGGAAGGACTTCCGTCACCGAGGCGGTCACGAAAACGTCGCACATCGCCAGGTATTGCGGCATGCGGTCATACGCGATCATGCCGAAAAAACGGACCCGGTTTGCGACGCCGATTTCGGCAGCAAGTTTTTTCAGGGCTTCCTCTTCCGGTCCGCCGCCGATGATCAGTAAGTGGACGTCCTCCACAGCCTCGGCCACGCCTGCAAAAGCCCGCAAAAGAAAGTCCACGCTTTTTTCCGGTCCCAGCCGCCCGGAATAGATCAGCAGGATGTCCTCCGGCTTAAATCCGAATTCGGCGCGGCAGTCTTCAAAAGCCTGCTGATAGCGTTCCAGCTCGACGCCGTTGGGCACCACTTCTATCAGGCTGGTCACGCCCAGTTTCCGCAGAACACCTGCCATTCCGGGCGAGGGCGAGATGACCAGGTCCACGGCAGTACAGAAGGGCGGCATGTAGCTCTGGAGGAAGCTGGCGCTGATTTCCTCGGGCAGGAGCGGCAAATATGCCTGCGCGTAAAGATCGTAACGGGTGTGGTTGGTGAAGACAATCGGGATGTGCAGCGGACGGCAATAGCGCAGGGCCAGCCGTCCGCTGAGGAACGGATGGTTAACGTGGACCAGATCCATGGTCAGGAGCAGCGCTTTCGCTTTGCGGCTGTAGCGAAAGTTCAGGTAATAGCCGGTATCCACCAGCGACAGGCCCGGAGAGCGGATGACGTTCGTCTCTTCGTCGGGATAGTCGAGGTCCCCGAACGTAAAAATAAAGACCTCGTGTCCGGCCTGTTCCAAAACCTGTTTGTTCAAGGAAATGTAATTGGTGATTCCGCTGACGTGCGGTTTGTATATATCTGTCATCATGCCGATGCGCATCCTGACCTCCGCAGCAATCGTCAGGGTTTTCTCTCCGACGCCGAGCGATTTTTACCGCGAAGAAAAGAAGGATGCGAAACTTTTTTTGTTATTCTTAGCGTTCTTCGCGGCTTCGCGGTTCGTGTGCCCGAGCCAGACAATCTGTGTATCTACTTTGAGAAAGCCCTACCCCCATCGTAAGTCAAGCGAGATGGCCTGTCAAGGTGGGGTATAATTATATTGTTCAGGATGTTCCATCCAATGTTTATACGCCCCCTGTGGGTAATCTAAAATACGAAGGCAGTTTATGGCAAGCGTTCCTTTCACTTTGCCTCCGGACTACTGGAGGACTTTTTTCCTCGACAAGAAAGACTTGGAATTTCTCAGCACCTATCTATTCGAGAACGAGACGCCTCTCACCGAGAAGGAACTCGTTCCGGTTCTGATTGACGAGCGCATCCGCAACGAGCGTGAAGCACTGGCCAAACAGCAGCGCTCAATCGGCAAGGTGTATTTGCCCGAAGGGCATTATAAAGTGGGGGAGAGCCTGGTCTTTCCGGCGCTGGACTGGAAAAAAGGGAAGGTCGCCAGCCTACGTCCCGGAGTAAATCCCGCCATGGGCGAATTTGAAGTCATCGAAGTCGAATTCGAGGGCGGGAGCTCGCGCCTATTTGCCGCGGGTCTGGCGGATCACAAGCTGAATCAGCCGGTGGAAATTTCCATTGATGACCAGTTGCTCAACCCGGAAAACGTCATTAAAGCCCATGGCCCGGACCTGGAGCAGAAACTGGATAAAGCCCTATCTGCCGATGGTGATCTGGTAAAAGTTGCCGCACGCTGGTTCCCGCGTGCGCTGCTGGTGGATATTAACGTTGGTCAGCTCAACCTGGCCGAGGCCGTACTGGACGAGGCGGCGGCCGGCAAGCCGCTCACCACGACGGCGTTGATCGAGCAGTTGGAAATCTCAGGGAAGGTCAATCCGAAATTGATTGAGTTCTCGATGAACCATGCCTTGCAGGAAGATGGCCGTTTTGACGAAGTTGGTCCGGCAGGCGAGGTTTTGTGGTTTTTGAAGCGTCTTGAGCCGCAAGATGTTCAACAAATCCCTGTGCCGTTACGGTATATTGAAATCCCGTATGACCGCTCCATCGGTATATTGAAATCCCGTATGACCGCTCCATCCTCACACGCGAAATGCTGGTTCTCGAAGCCGAACTGGATGATGAACTGACCGACGTGCTAGTCCCGGTTCCAGCATATCATCCCGAATCTCGTCCGGGACGGGAAAACGAACCGCTCGCCGGAGAGGTGGGCGAGGTGACCATCAGCCTGAGTTATCCCCATTGGCGAGCCGGCACGCTCCCGGTCTCGGCGCGGGTGCGGGGCTTGTTTCCCACTGCGTACGAGTCGCCGCGCGTCCGCTTTACGCTTGTGGATGGACAGTCCAAGGAAGAGATCCCGGCCTGGGTAGTGCGCCAGCATGGCTATGTATATGGCCTGGGTGCGCTTTACCAGAAGTATGGATTGATCCCCGGTAGCCTGATTTCGGTGGCGAAGGGTAAAAAGCCCGGGCAGGTGATCGTCACTCCCAAGACTCGCCGCCCGACGCGTGACTGGGTGCGGACGGTGCTGGTCGGCAGCGACGGCAGGATTGTCTTTGCCATGCTCAAGCATAACCTGACGACCGAGTTCAACGAACGCATGGTCGTCGCCGTTCCCGATCCTTCCGCCGTGGACGAAGCCTGCGAGCAGGTTGCCAAACAGCACCTGCCGTTCGAGCAACTGGTTGCCGATATGATGCGCGAACTGGTCAAACTGAATGTGCAGGGACATGTGCATGCGCAGGAACTGTACTCGGCGCTTAATATTATCCGCCGCTGCCCGCCGGGAGTGCTGCTGGCTTTCCTGACGAGCAGTTCCAGCTATAAGCATGTCGGTGACCTGCATTATCGTCTGGCCGAAACGGAGGCTGATAATGTCTGAAGTTAAAAAGTTCAGCCTGATCAAACCGACTCTTCAGACGCCTTTCCACATTGACTTCGAGTGGTGGCGCATCAATGATACCAATTGGCATGTTGCTCTCCAGAGCCTGTTATGTCCCGAACACCAGGAAGCCTTTGCCGGTCTGCCGGAAGGCCAGATGATTGACTGGGTGGACCCGGAGAGTGCTGAGGTGCGTCAGTTGGACGGACTCCAGAATATGCTCATCAGCCATTGCGCCCTACAACCCGGTTTCCTCGATGAACACACTGCCCTGGTGGACGCCATTTTCCGCCTGCTGCTGGCGAACGCTAACACGCCCATGTCGGTGGAGGAACTAGGGGCACGGCTCAACCGTCCGGCGGATATGATTCTCAAGACAATCGCCGGCCCGCGCGTGTACAAGGGCTTGAGACCATATGTAGCTTAGTTTTTCGGAGTGCAGAAGCCAGCTTCCGCAAGTTGCCCGGATGCCCCTGTAGCTCAACGGACAGAGCACCTGCCTTCTAAGCAGTAGGTTGTGGGTTCGAATCCCGCCAGGGGCGCTCCCCTCACCCGTACCATCCGCCATTTCTCTGGAAATTGGGGAGGTCTGGGAGGGGCAGGAGGAAAAATGACCACTGAACGTTTCGGGATTGTTAAATTCAGAGGGTAGGCTGTTAACGTCCTGCGCCCGGACCTGAAGTCGGGCGATGTCGCCCCGGAGTTTTCCGTCCAGACTCTCGACTGGTCTCCATATATAACGGACTGGCGAACATACCGGGCAAAGTCCGCATCATTGCGGCTGTTCCCTCGCTGGATACTGAAGTCTGTGACCGCGAGACCCGCCGTTTCAACCAGGAAGCTGCAGCCCTGAGCAAGGATATTGCCATCCTGGTCATCAGCACCGACCTGCCCTTTGCTCAGAAACGCTGGTGTGGAGCAGCCGGTGTGGATCAGGTGACCGTCCTTTCGGACCACATGGGCGCTGATTTCGGCACAAAATATGGCTGTCTCATCAAAGAGGCGCGCATTCTGCACCGGGCGGCCTTCGTGGTGGACCGGGGCGGGAAAATCAGCTACGCGGCCTACATGCCTGCTCTCGGCGAGGAACCAAATTACGGCGAGGTTTTGGCGGCGGCCCAGGTGGCGCTTTAGGCAAACCATTGCTCCCCCACCTGAAGCGAGTTCTTGAGTTAGGAGGAAGTTATGTCTTCACTGTTCTCGAAAGATTACCAGACAAAGCTTTCGTTCTCCGGGATGCACGCCATTGGCTGGCAGGTTGGCATCCACTCGTATGCCTGGAGTCCGCCCACCGATGTGTACGAAACAGACGCCAGTTTCGTCATCCGGCTGGAAGTGGCCGGGATGCGCCAGTCGGATTTTTCGATTGACCTTGAAAACAACTTTCTCATCATCAGCGGCGTGCGCAGCGAATCGCCGGAGAGGCGCACATATCAGCAGATGGAAATCCGCTTCGGTGAATTCAGCACTGCAATTGAAATCCCGGCTGGCGCGGATGTGAGCAAAGCCCAGGCCGATTACGAAGACGGTTTTTTGAACGTCGTAATGCCCAAGATTAAACCGACCACAATCAATATCAAAGGCTGATAGTATTTCTATGTCTGCATCCCGTTGGCATACCGGTCCGCTCGACTTATTCGACTGGCTCCAGGATAGTGAACCCTCGTTGGAAGACCTGTTCCTGCCGTCCATTTTTACGCGCCTCCAGAAAAAAGACGAACAGGATAAAGGTCTGTTAAAACCCGCTTCTGTGGACGGGGAGACGATACAGTACCCTGAAATTATCCCGATTCTGCCCCTGCGCGGTGTGGTGGTCTACCCCCAGACGGCCGTCCCCCTGACCATCGGACAGCCGCGTTCGATCAAACTGGTAGACGACGTGTCCGTCACGACTGAAAAATTCATCGGCCTGGTGGCGGCGCGCAACCCGGAGATCGAAGAACCCGGCCCGGTGGACCTCTATACTGTCGGCACGATTGCAACCGTCCACCGGCTGTTCCGTGCCCCGGACAACACCATCCGCCTGCTCGTGCAGGGCCTGGTGCGTTTCCGGGTGGTTGAGTTCGTCGAGACGGAGCCGTATCTCAAGGCCCGCATTGAGGTTTTTCCGGAACTGATCGAGACCGGGCTGGAGATCGAGGCGCTGGCCCGTTCGGCGCGAGACCAGTTCGAGCAGATTTCGGGGTTGACGCCTTCCATCCCGCGCGAACTGGTGGCATCCATCGTGTCACTCGAAGACCCGCTCCAAACGGCCTACACGATTTCCAACTTCCAACGTATCGAATTAAAGGATGCCCAGACTCTCCTTGAACTGGACTCGACCAAAGCCAAACTGGAGAAACTGGTTGACCTGCTGGTGCGCGAGGCGGAAGTACTCTCGCTGGGTGCGAAAATACAGAACCAGGCCCGCTCGGGAATCGAGAAGGTTCAGCGTGAATACTACCTGCGCGAGCAGATGAAAGCCATCCAAAAGGAACTGGGCGAGAACGACGAGCAGGCGGTCGAGGTAGAAGAGTTCCGCAAGAAGATTGAAGCGGCCAAGATGCCCGAAGAGGCCGAGAAACAGGCCCGCCGCGAAGTGGACCGCCTGGCACGCTTGCCTACCGCCGCGGCCGAATACGGTGTCATCCGCACCTAT
>JAPLGV010000083.1:0-4000 GCA_026389975.1 Chloroflexota bacterium | reverse complement strand
CGAACGATAATCTGGATATTGCCCATGCCCGCAAGATCCTCGATCAAGACCATTACGGCTTACAGGATGTCAAAGAGCGCATCTTGGAATTCCTGGCTGTCCGCAAATTACGCCTGGAGCGCAAGGACGAGAAAACCGAGCCTTCCAAGGACCTCATCCGCCGCGAGCGCGAGGGCGTGATCCTGTGCTTCATCGGTCCGCCCGGTGTCGGCAAGACCTCGCTGGGACAATCCATTGCGCGTGCCATGGAGCGCAAGTTTGTCCGCATTTCACTCGGAGGCATGCGCGACGAGGCTGAGATCCGCGGCCACCGCCGCACGTACATCGGCGCCATGCCGGGACGGATTTTGCAGGCCCTGCGCCGCGTCGAATCGCGCAACCCGGTCTTCATGCTGGACGAAGTGGACAAGCTGACGATGGATTTCCACGGCGACCCGGCCTCGGCGTTGCTCGAAGTGCTTGACCCGGAGCAGAACGTTGAATTCCGCGACAACTACCTCGAAGTCGCTTACGACCTTTCGCAAGTGTTCTTCATTACTACTGCCAACACGCTGGAGACCATCCCGTCTCCGCTGCTGGACCGTATGGAAATCATCCATCTCTCCGGCTACACCGAGAGCGAGAAGATAGCCATTGCCAAAGGCTACCTTGTCCCGCGCCAGGTACGTGAGAACGGACTGCGGCCCGCGGAAGTGAATTTCAGCAAGGATGCCCTGAGAACCATTATCAACCAGTACACGCGCGAAGCCGGCGTCCGCAACCTGGAACGTAAAATCGGCGCAGTCTGCCGCAAACTGGGGACACGTATTGCCGAAGGCAAGAAACAAGCGGCCAGGATTACGCCCAAAGCAGTCAAGGAATTGCTTGGACATCCCATCTTTCTCGAAACCGAAGAGATAAACACGCGCACGTCCATTCCTGGCGTGGTCCCCGGCCTGGCATGGACGCCCTTTGGCGGTGACATCCTGTTCATCGAAGCCACGCGCATGCCCGGGGCAAAAGGCTTCCAGGTCACCGGGTCCGTGGGGAACGTGATGCAGGAATCGGCCCGGGCGGCGCTTTCCTACGTCCGTTCGCATGCGGTCGAGATTGGGTTACAAAAGGATTTCTTCGACAAGTCCGACATCCACATGCACATCCCGGCCGGTTCCCAGCCCAAAGATGGCCCGTCGGCGGGAGTCACGATGGCAACCGCCCTGGTTTCTTTGGTTTCCGGTCGCCCGGTCAAGAAAGGCGTCAGCATGACCGGTGAGATTACCCTGCGTGGTCAGGTCATGCCCGTCGGCGGGATCAAGGAAAAGATGCTGGCCGCCCATCGCGCCGGGTTGAAGACAATCATTCTACCCAAACGCAACGAGCTGGATGTAGAAGATGTGCCCGAAGAAGTCCGCAAGACACTGACTTTCGTCTTTGCTGAGTCGGTCAATGACGTGTTGAAGGCTGCTCTGGAGAAACCCGCCAAGTCCACAAAAAAACCGCAGCAAGGGAAAAAGAATGGTAAAAGTGCTTCTGGCGGATGACGATTTCACCATGGTTGCGCTCCTGAAAACCCTGCTCGGTATTGAGGGCTACCAGGTGGCGACTCTGTTGGACAAAACAGGTGACCTCCTCGACAATATCCGGCACGAAAAACCGGACGTTCTGTTGATTGACATTTTTCTTGGCGGCTACAACGGCATGAATGTTGTCCGGCAGATCCGCGCGATGCCGGATATGAAAGACCTAAAGATTGTCATGGTTTCCGGCATAGACAGGGCCGAGGAATGTCTGGCTGCGGGAGCGAACGCCTTCCTGCTCAAGCCATACATGCCCGAAGACCTGTTCGACCTGCTCCGTTCGTAGCGTTTGGGGATCCTGTGACTGAAGTTCGCATCCGGGAATTCCACTACCCCGAAGATTATCCCGCTGCCCGGCTCCTGTGGGAGAATTCCGGTCCAGGTATTCAACTGCGCCGTTCCGACGATCCGGTAGAGATCCAGAAAAAACTCCAACGCGACCCCGACTTGTTCCTCGTCGCCGAAGCGGATGGTAAAATGCTTGGCACCGTGGTCGGCGGTTTCGACGGGCGGCGCGGCATGGTCTACCATCTGGCGGTGACTGAATTTTACCGCAAGCAAGGTATCGGCGAGTGTCTCATGGATGAATTGGAACGCCGCCTGAAAGCGAAAGGCTGTATTCGTTGTTACCTGCTCGTCACGGTTGAAAACGAAAGCACCATGCGTTTCTACGAAAAACGTGGCTGGGCGCACATGAAAAACGTAACCACCTACGGCAAAGACCTGGAATGACACTCCGCTTCGGCATCTGGCGGAGCTTGTCACCGCTCAGGGCTGGACGGTGTCCCATACGGCCATCGTACCGGACGATCTGGATGCGTTACGCCAAACCCTGTCCACCTGGGCCGATAGCGGTGAGATGGACATTATCCTGACCACCGGCGGGACCGGCTTCGCCCCGCGGGATGTCACTCCCGAAGCGACAAGCCTTGTGCTTGACCGACAGGCTCCCGGTCTGGCCGAAGCCATGCGCCAGGAAAGCCGGAAGGTTACTCCGTATGCAATGCTTTCGCGTGCGGTGACCGGGATGCGAGGCAAGGTGCTGATCATAAACTTGCCGGGTAGTCCGAAAGCCGCCGTGGAGAATTTGCAGGTGGTGTTGCCCGTCCTGGCTCATGCGGTCGAGTTGTTGAAAGAAGAACCGGACGCCGAGAAGCATCACTAACCTGCTCTTGCCACGTTCCTCTAACTGGCATATAATCCCGCCCGCTTGCAATTTTCAAAAAGGAAGAACCCATGATTGATGTAAATGACCTCCGCAAAGGCGTGACCTTCGAACTCGATGGCAACCTGTTCAAAGTAGTCGAATACAGCCACCACAAACCTGGCCGTGGCAACGCTACCATTAAAATTAAAGCCCGCAACCTGCGTACCGGCTCCAACATTGAAAAGACTTTCATCTCCGGCAGTCAAGTCCAGGAAGCCCGCCTCGATTTCCATACCGTCCAATACCTCTACAACGACGGCGACAACTACTACTTCATGGATCAGGAAACGTTCGATCAACCTGGCATCCCCAAAGACATCATCGGCGAATCGGCTGGTTTCCTCCAGGAAGGCATGGAGTGCAAGCTGACCTTCTATGAAGGCAAACCACTTGACATCGAAATGCCCACCTCGGTGGATCTGAAAGTCGTCTATGCTGAAGTGGCCGTGCGCGGTGATACTGCCACCGGCGTGACCAAGAAAGTCAAGGTTGAGACCGGTTTCGAGGTGCAGTGCCCGAACTTTGTCAAAGTAGGCGATACCATTCGCGTTGACACTCGTACCGGCGAGTACCTGACCCGCGCGTAATCAAAGCCTCCCGCAGGTTCAAAACTGCGGGAGTTCGCTGATTGAAAAATGAAAACACCTGCTGGAACCGAATGTAAATATTTCTACGGCGACTACTACCGCGGCCGTGAGCATGAGGAGTGCCGCCTGCTCGACGCTGCCTGGACCCGCGACCTGTGCCGCACCTGCCCGGTCCCGTTCATCGGCCGGGCGAATGCCTGCGAATTCATGCAACTGCGCGGCGAGGTGACCCGTCCGTTGACAGCCGCATTCCAGCGCCGTGTCAGGGTGACAGCTTTTTGTGAAAAGACTCAGCGGTCCGGTTTCGACCCGTATATTGGCTGTGGGGAATGCCATCCTCTTCCGCCTGTGTTTGAAGTGAAGAAATAAATCCATAAGCTCCCGCTGCCGTCCCGAATACCCAAAGGGGCTTGGCGGCGAGGAGGCTGCGGCGCGTCGGGTGAAGGACGTCGCCCTTGGCGCTCAGGAAACCCCGCCCTGGTCAGGACGGGGTGGTGGTTTCGTCCGCCGGCATCTCGCCTTCGTCTTGATGTCGGACGAACGGGGCCCAGCCGTCGACGAAGTGACGCACGTCACCGACCAGTTGTTCGCCCGACTCTCTGATCAACCCCGCCGTGATGCGCCCCTGTGCCGCCAACAGGCTGACCAGA
>JAPLGV010000469.1 GCA_026389975.1 Chloroflexota bacterium | reverse complement strand
GCTCGAGGCGCTGTCCCGAGCCTGTCGGGGGTCCGGGAAGCAGCGCAGGGATTTACTGCTTCTTATATTAATGAGTCCACTGCAAAAAGGTCTTTAACACGAAGGACATGACGTACACAAAGGATAAGTGATGAAGGCTTTTCCTTCGTGACCTTTGTGTTTAGATGGTTTTTGCACTAGAGTCATAAATACGTGAACTTTGGACGATCGAAATACCGGTAATTACAGCAATTTGGGTTCACATCTTTGCGCATTACCCTGTATGATGAAAAAAATATGAAATCCATGAAACCGAATCGTTCGTGAAGGGTTTCCTTTATGGTAAAATTCGCAGGTCAAAAATCTGTAAGATAACTCATCCGTAGGCGGAGCACCTATGCAGAATGAATGGCTTTATGTCGGTATCTTTCTAGTGATTGGTATTATCGTCCCAATTGTGCCGCTGGTATTTTCCCGACTGGTGGCACCCCGCAAGCCAAATCCAATCAAGCAAAGCACATACGAATGCGGCATCGAAACGGTGGGGGACTCGTGGGTGCAGTTCAAAGCCCAGTATTATATTTTCGCGCTGGTCTTCCTGGTATTCGATGTGGAGACGGTCTTCCTGTTCCCCTGGGCGCTGTCATTGAAACAACTGCCGCTCTTCGTGGTCCTGGAAGGCGTGCTCTTTATTGCCATCCTGGTGGTCGGACTGGTGTATGCCTGGCGCAAGGGGATGCTGGAATGGGCCTAGCCAACAAGGTAAATTGTTAAAGGCTGACAGGAATCTCCTATCAGCCTTTTCTTTGTGCGTAAGGAGCGTTCAATGATATTTTTGAATGACCCGATCAACTTTATCGCCGGGTGGATGCGCGGCCTGCTGACCGGCTGGGGCCTGTCAGACGCAATGACGACGGTGATTATTTACTTTATCGGCATTACCGTGCTGATCGTCTTTGCCATGGTACTCGACATCCTCCTGGTGTGGGTGGAACGGAAAGTGGTGGCCCGCTTCCAGGACCGCATTGGCCCGAACCGCATCGGACCGTTCGGCCTGATCCAGCCCTTCGCCGATATCATCAAGCTTATCATCAAGGAAGACATCACCCCGGCCGGAGCGGACAAACTGCTCTATAACCTGGGGCCGGTGCTGGCGATCGCTTCGGTCATTATTCTGTGGGCTATCCTGCCGCTCTCGGAAAAGATTTTTGACGTGGACCTGAATGTGGCTGTGCTGTACCTGGTGGCGGCCGGTGCGCTGGGGACGCTGTCCATTATTGTGGGTGGCTGGGCCTCCAACAACAAGTATGCGCTGCTGGGCGCCTTCCGCATGGTGGCCAACATGATCTCGTACGAAATCCCGATGGTGGTGGTGCTGCTCATCCCGACCATCCTGGCTGATTCGATGAGTGTACAGAAGATAACTCAGGCGCAGAGCGGGATGTGGTTTGCCATCCTTTCGCCGCTGGCGCTGATCATCTTTCTCATCAGCGCGATTGCCGAACTGGGGCGTTCGCCGTTCGATCTGAACGAAGCAGAGTCCGAGATCGTGGCCGGGTTCCACATCGAATATTCCGGCATGAAGTTCGGCCTGTTTTACGCCGGTGAGTTGCTGCATGCCTTCACCTTCGGCGGTTTTATGGCGGTCTTGTTCTTCGGCGGGTACGGCGGCTTCTTTGGGCTGGAAAAGATCGGCTTCTTCTCCTGGCTGAATAATCCATTTGTCCAGGCGGTGGTTTTCCTGGCCAAAGCCATGTTCGGGTACTGGGTGATCATGTGGATCAAATACTCAATGCCGCGCATCCGCATTGACCATATGCTGGCCTTCAACTGGAAGTTCCTGACACCCCTGGCGCTGGTGGTGCTGGTCAATACAGCCGTATTGAGCAAAGTTCTGGCCGGGCTGCCGAACTGGGGTTATGTGCTGGGAATGTTCTTCTCGAATATCGTGATCGGCTTTATCACGGTTGAAATCCTGCGTGCTTACGGACGCAATCAGCGCAAAGCGGAAGCGAAACTCTCCCCGCAGAGCGCCCAAAATCAGGAGCAGGCTGTATGACTGCTGATCAAATCATTTTTCTTCTGTGCGCGGCGCTGATCCTCGGGTCTGCGTTGATGGTGGTGACAACCCGCAAACTAATCCATGCGGCGCTGTGGCTGGTGGCGGCGCTCTTCGGCGTGGCGATCCTGTACGCCGTCCTGCAAGCCGGTTTCCTGGCGGTTGTCCAGGTGGTGGTGTACATCGGCGCGATTGCCATCCTGTTCATCTTTGCCGTCATGCTGACCCGCAGGGAGATGCTGGATAAGGGTGCGCAGACGCGCTCGAACTGGTGGCTCCCCGCCCTGCTCGGCCTGCTGATCCTGACCGGGTTGGTATTCCTGATTATTGGACAGCCGGCCTTCGGTCGGACCGCGGCGGAGATGCCTGCAGGTGTGGATACGCTCCGAAACTTGGGGACCGCTCTGGTGTCTCCGGACGCCTTCGTCCTGCCCTTCGAGGTGGCGTCCGTCTTGCTGCTGGCAGCGCTGGTCGGCGCGGTATACGTCGCGTCGGGTAATAAAGAGTAGGAGGCCGAGATGAGTATCCCGCTTTCCTGGTACCTGATTTTGGCCGCCGCGCTGTTCTCCATCGGCCTGTTCGGCGTGCTCTCGCGCAAGAATGCGATTGCCATCCTGCTCGGGGTCGAACTGATGCTGAACGCCGTCAATGTCAACCTGGTGGCCTTCTGGCGTTACCTGGACCCGGCAAAGATGGCCGGACAGGTTTTCGCGATTATTGTTTTTGCCGTGGCCGCCGCGGAAGTGGCCGTGGGCCTGGCGCTGATTATCTCGGTCTACCGCCGCCGCAAGACGGTGGTGGCCGATGAAATTGACCTGATGAAATGGTAAGAGGTAATTCAATTCGAAATTCGAGATCCGTAATTTGTCCTCTGTTATCACAAATACCGAATTACGAGTACCGAATTACGATGCCCTGGAGGCTTCATGACGACTCTTATCTGGTTACTTCCTCTCCCTCCGCTTCTGTCGTTCTTCGCGATACTCCTGTTCACGAACAAGCGCAAAGCATTGAGCCACGGCATCGCGGTCGGCGCGGCCGGGTTGTCCTGGCTGGGGAGCATGATCATTTTTATGCGTGCCCTGGGTGTGGAAGAGTTTGGCAAGCATGTTTTCGGATCTTCCATCAACTGGCTCCCGACCGGCTCGACCTGGCTCAAGATAGGCGTGCAAATTGACCCGCTCTCGGCCGCGGTGGTCTTTTTCGTGGCCTGGACCGTGCTGGCGATTTTCGTCTACAGCATTGGCTACAACAACTTCGGCCAGCCGAAAGGCGAGCACGATGTGGCCGGTCTTCCGCCGCACGGCGCGACAGTAACCGAACACGGCCATAAGCACACTGTCCCGTCCATCGAGCCGATGTACTCGCGTTTCTTCGCATTTATCAGCCTGTTCGCTTTTGGCATGTACACACTGGTAGTTTCCGATAACCTGCTGACTCTATTCGTCGGCTGGGAGATCATGGGCCTGTGCTCTTACCTGCTGATCGGCTTTTGGTTCGGTAAACCGTCTGCCCGCGATGCGGCGGTCAAGGCCTTCATGACCACCCGCATCGGCGACGTGTTCATGCTGCTGGGCATCGCTTTCGTTTATTCTTTCACCGGCTCGCTCTCTTTCAGCGAGATATTCAAACCGGAAATGTTACAGGCGCTGGCTTCCACGCCGGCCTTCTTTGGGCTTTCGGCGGCGGGCATCATTGGGCTGCTGCTGTTCATCGGTACGGTTGGCAAATCCGCGCAGTGGCCGCTGCACGTCTGGCTTCCGGATGCAATGGAAGGCCCGACGCCCGTCAGCGCCATGATCCATGCGGCGACGATGGTCTCGGCGGGCGTTTACATGGTCATCCGCATGTTCCCGCTCATCTCCGCCGGCTGGACCGAAGGCATGCCTCTCAATACGACCATGAGCATCATCGCCTTTATCGGGGCATTCACGGCGCTCTTCGCCGCGACGATTGCCGTGGCACAAAACGATATCAAGAGAGTACTGGCTTACTCGACCATCTCGCAACTGGGCTTCATGATTGCCGCGCTGGGAATCGGCGCGTACGTGGCGGCGACTTTCCACCTGGTGACGCACGCCTTCTTCAAGGCGCTGCTCTTCCTCGGCTCCGGTTCGGTCATCCACGGCATGGAACATGGCGCTCTGCATACCGGCGACCATGTGGATCTGCAGGATATGTTCAACATGGGCGGACTGCGCAAGAAGATGCCGATTACTTTCTGGACCTTCCTGATTGGCGGCTTTGCCCTGTCCGGGTTTCCGGTGCTGACAGCCGGCTTCTGGTCCAAGGATGAAATCTTTGCCGAAGCCTTCGGCAACGGACACCTGGTGGTCTTTGTCGTTCTGGCGGTGGCAGCCTTTCTGACGGCCTTCTACACCATGCGCCAGATCACCCTGACCTTCTTCGGCGAACCCCGCACCAAGGCCGCTGAATATGCCAGCGAGACGCCCTGGACGATGACCGTCCCGCTGATCGTGCTGGCAGTCTTCGCAGTGGGTTATGGTTGGGTCGGGATCCCGGAGCATTTCCCGGGTCTGGGTGGTCTGATCCCGAACTGGTTCCACGAATTCGTGGGTGGGACGCTGACCGAGCTTCCAAAAGCAGTCGAATTCAGTTGGGTCCCGCTGATAACGTCACTGTGCGTTGCCCTGGGCGGCCTGTTCTTCGGCTGGCTGGTCTATCGCAAGGTAAAGTCCCCGAAGCAGGATTTCCTGCAGATCCCGGTTTTGAAGAACAAGTGGTATTTCGATGAAATTTACAATTTCGTGTTCGTCAAACCGGCGTCCTGGATTGCCGAAAAGTTCACCTCCCTGTACATGGACCAGACAGTGATTGACGGCCTCCTGCACAGCGTGGCGCGCTTCTCGCTCTTCCTGGGCCACGCCTTCCGCAACTATTTTGACAAGCCGGTTATCAATGAGTTTCTCGGCGATGGGACCGGCAACGTGGTGAAAGCCTCCGGCTCCGGTTTGCGTAAAATCCAGGCCGGACGCATCCAGTATTATATGGTCGCTTCCGTAGCGGTGCTGGTCATTTTCGCCTTGCTGTATTATTTCCTGATTGGAGGAATGTAGGGCGGGTATTCTACCCGCCGAATCTGGCGGCAGGCTGCAAGCCTGCCCTACATGAGCAATCGGAGTAAAAGATGCAATTTATTTTCGATCACATTCTGACCCTCATCCTGTTCTTCCCCGTCCTAGCGGCAGTGGTTGTGTTATGCCTGCCCAAGGACAACCTGAAAGCCATTCGCTGGACGGCCTTGGGTGCCAGCCTGGTGCCTTTTGCCTTGACAGTACTCCTGTGGACGCAGTTCAAAGCGGGGCAGCCCGGCTTCCAGTTCCAGGAACAATATGCCTGGTACGCGGCCATCCACTCGGCCCTCCACCTCGGCGTGGACGGGCTTTCCCTGACCATGGTGCTGTTGACGACGCTCCTGACACCGCTTGCCCTTCTGGCATCCTTCAACATAACCGACCGCATCAAGGCATACTTCATGCTGTTCCTCTTCCTGGAGACTGGCATGCTGGGTGTCTTCATGGCGCTCGACCTGTTGATTTTCTTCGTCTTCTGGGAAATCGGCCTGGTGCCGATGTACTTCCTGATCAACCAGTGGGGTTCCGAGAAGGGCGAACGCGAAATCTGGAAGGGGATCAAGGTCCAGAGCCGCAACTATGCTTCGCTAAAGTTCATCATCTACACCATGGCCGGTTCGCTGGGACTCCTGCTGGCCATCCAGTTACTGGGTGTGTTGTTCAATACTTACGATTTGCAAACCCTGTATGCCAATTGGGCGGCTTTGGATCCCAATGGCGCGATGCTGCACTTCTTTAATCGGGTTCTTACCGTTTCGACCGTCAAAACAATCGCTTTCTGGGCGTTTGTAATTGCCTTTGCCATCAAGATTCCGGTCTGGCCGTTCCATACCTGGCTGCCGGATGCCCACACCGAAGCCCCGACTGCCGGTTCGATGATCCTGGCGGGTGTGCTGCTGAAACTGGGCGCGTACGGCTTCCTGCGGCTGGTCCTGCCGTTGTATCCAGCGGAATCGGCGAGATATGCAGGTTGGCTGGCGTTCCTGGCGGTAATGGCGATTGTCTTCGGGGCGTTTGCAGCGTTCGGTCAGAAAGACTTCAAGCGGCTGGTGGCCTATTCGTCGGTGAACCATATGGGGTTTGTGGTGCTCGGGATTGCCGCGGCAGCCAGAGCATCCGGCACGCTCAACGCGAACATTGCACTGAACGGCGCGGTGCTCCAGATGTTTAACCACGGTCTCTCGGCGGCCGGCATGTTCTTCCTGGTCGGTGTGCTCTACGAGCGCACCCACACCCGTAACCTGGACGACTTCGGCGGCCTGTTCCCGCTGGTACCGATTTACGGCGGCATCCTGATCTTCACCAGCCTGGCCTCGCTGGGCCTGCCCGGACTGAACGGGTTCGTCTCTGAGTTTCTGGTGGTGCGAGGCTCCTGGCCGGTCTTGACGCTCTATACGGCGGTTGCGATGATCGGTCTGCTCTTCACGGGCGCGTACATTTTGAAGGGAATCAAGTACGTCCTGCATGGACCGTTGAACGAACGCTGGGCTCACGGCGAACATAAACTGACCGAAATCAACCTGCGGGAAATCATCGTGATGGCCCCGTTGATGGCCTTGATCCTGGTTATTGGGATTTACCCGGCCTGGATTTTGGATGTCATCAACAAAGCCATGATGATGCTGTTCCACTAAGAGGTAGCCATGCAATTTCCGTTTCTGAGTGTCATTGTTTTCATCCCGATGGTTACGGCGCTCGTGCTCTTGCTGATGAAGCCCGAGCAGAAAAAAGCCATCCGCATCACGGCGCTGACCGCTGCGATGTTGGCTCTGGCGCTGTCCATCTGGGTGTATTTTGCTTACGATAAAGCGGCCGCGGGCTACCAGTTCATCGAGAAATACAACTGGATGCCGATGCTGGGTATCAGCCTGCACTTCGGTGTAGATGGGCTGAGCGTCCCGCTGGTGCTGCTGACGGGCATCGTCATGGTCACGGGCGTGATGATTTCCTGGGGTATCGATGACCGTCCGCGCGAATTCTTTGCCTTTCTGTTTATCCTGGCGAGCGGCGTGTTTGGCGTGTTTACCTCGCTTGACCTGTTCATGTTATTTTTCTTTTACGAAATCGCGGTCTTCCCCATGTTCCTGCTCATCGTCATCTGGGGCTGGATCAAGACCCGTGAATATGCGGCGATGAAACTGACCCTGTACCTGTTCATCGGTTCGTTGATTTCTCTCATCGGCGCGCTGGCGATGTACTGGACGAGCGGCCTGCACACGTTCAATATGCTCGACCTGGAGCATGCGGCTTTCTCCTTGTCATTCCAGAAAATCTGGTTCCCATTCGTCTTCCTGGGTTTTGCCATCCTGGGCGGTATCTTCCCGTTCCACAACTGGTCGCCGGACGGCCACGTGGCTGCACCGACGGCTGTTTCCATGTTCCATGCGGGAGTGTTGATGAAACTGGGCGCGTTCGCCGCTCTGAGGGTGGGCATCATGCTCCTGCCGGAGGGCGCCAAGTTCTGGTCGCCGCTGATTATGGGACTGGCGCTGGTCAATATCGTCTACGGCGCATTCATCGCCAGCGTGCAGACTGATTTCAAATATGTTATTGGCTTCTCGTCCGTCTCGCATATGGGTCTGGTGATGATGGGCTTTGCCACCCTGAAACCTGAAGGTCTCATCGGCGCAGGTGTGCAGATGTTCTCGCATGGCGTGATGACAGCTCTCTTCTTTGCTGCTGTCGGCATGGTTTACGACCGGGCTCACACGCGTGACATTCCCAAACTGGGTGGCATGATCAAACCCCTGCCGCTGGTGGGGATTGGCGTCATTATCGGCAGTCTGGTCTCGATGGGTATGCCCGGTTTCTCCGGTTTCGTGGCTGAGTTCCCCATCTTCATAGGCATCTGGAAAACGCAATGGGTGGTTGCGGTTATTGCGGCCATCTCGATTGTCGTGACCGCCTCGTACGTCTTGCTGGTTGTCCGGCGGGTGTTCTTCGGCAAGATGCCTGAGGAGTTTGAAGAACATATCAAGCCAATTAATACGCTGGATAAAATTGCGCTGGTGTTCCTGATGGCACTCATGATTGGTATCGGCCTGTTCCCGGCCCTGATTGTTCCATGGGTCCAGTCCGGGGTCCAGCACGTGCTCACCCTGCTGGGAGGTGCATAAGTGATTACCTTCCTTCCCATTCTCCCTGAAGTCCTGCTCCTGGCGCTGGCCGTCTTGGTGCTGATCCTCGACCCGTTCCTGAAAAAAGATGCGAATCGCCGATTGTTCCTGGGAATGTTTACAGCGGCCGGGCTGCTCGTCACCTTGACCCTGAGTCTGTTTTTCGCTCGTCCAGCGGACCCGAGCCTCGTTTTCGGCGGGATGGTGCGCTTTGACTGGTTGGGTTTCCTCTTCAAGATGTTCTTTGTCTTTGCTGCGGCGGTGACGGCGTTGTTTTTTATGGACACGGACAAGCTGAACCAGCGCGCCGAGGCTTATCTCCTGCTGCTGGCGGCCACCATTGGCATGTGCCTGATGTCCTCGTCCGCGGACCTGGTGATGCTGTACCTGGCAATCGAGACCACCTCCATCCCGCTCTACATCCTGGCCGGTTTCCTGACCGGGGACGACAAATCCACCGAGTCAGGCTTCAAATACATGCTCTTTGGAGCGCTGACTTCCGCAGTGCTGCTCTACGGTTTCAGCCTGATCTACGGTTTTGCCGGGACGACCAGCCTGTATGACCTGGGCATCCACTTCAGCAACTTTGACCTGCTGGCAGTCGGCATCACCTTCCTGGTGCTGGCTGGACTGGCTTTCAAGGTCTCTCTGTTCCCATTCCATTTTTGGGCACCGGACGTATACGAAGGCGCGCCGACGCCGGTGGCCGGTTTCCTTTCGACGGCTTCCAAGGCGGCGGGCTTTGCCGTTATCCTGCGTTTGCTCACGGCGGTCTTCCCGGTCATTTCGACGGACTGGAGCATGATCCTGGCCGACCTGGCCACCCTGACCATGACGGTAGGCAACCTGATTGCCATGGCGCAGAAGAATATCAAACGCCTGCTGGCATACTCGTCCATTGCGCACGCAGGCTATGCCATGATCGGTGTAGTAGCGTTCTCGCAGTTGGGCTTTGCCAGCGCGGTCTTTTACTTGTTTGCCTACATGCTGACGAATCTGCTTGCATTCGGGATTGTCGGCGTTGTCGGGCATGTGACCGGCTCTGACGATGTGTCCGCTTATAATGGCCTGGACCGCCGCAACGCCACCCTGTCGCTGGCGGCGCTGGTGGCCTTCCTGTCGCTGGCGGGGATGCCGCCGTTTGGTGGATTTGTTGCCAAGTTTTTCGTCTTCTCTGCGGCCATTCAAAGTGGCTGGATCTGGCTGGCAGTTGTCGGCGTACTGAATTCCATCTTCGGTTTGTACTACTACTTGAACATTCTAAAATACATCTACCTGTACCGGACGGAGAATCAGGACGAGGACCAGCACCCGCTTCCGGTGTCCCGACCCGTTGCGATTGCGCTGGTCGTCCTGGTAATTGGTGTTCTCCTGATCGGCACGCTGTTCGGACCCTGGTTCGGCTTTGCCAACCATGCCGCGCTCAATTTGTTCTAGACGGGTTGAAAAGCCTCATGATATAATTCCGCCGCCATGGGCCAGTCAAACGATAAAGGACAAGACGAATTTAGAACTGCGGTCACGATGACCGTGGTCTGGGTTGCAGGACTGACTCTGGTTGTTATCTTCGCGGCGCTTTTTGCAGGATTATGGCTGGATAAAATCCTGGATAGCAAGCCTCTCTTTACAATCGTTTTGGTGCTTGTAAGCATACCGGTGACGCTATTCCTGACGTTCCGCGTCGTGAGAGCAGCCACCGCCCGTATTCAACCGGCAATAAAAAAAGATGTCACCGAGGAGGAACCACATCGTGGAGAAGACAGTTGAGGCAAGCACTCCCAAGAAAAAATGGTGGCGCTGGGGTGTCAATCGTTGGATTGTACTGGCGCTGATTATTCTGGGATTCATTGGGGCGAAGTATTTTTCCCCGGTGCGTCCATTTGTGCAACTGCCTGCTGAACACTGGATGGAGCATCCACTGTTCACCTTGCCTGTCATTGGCGAATTTTATTTTACAAACACGCTGTTTGCATTGTTGATCGTGGATGTGCTTGTCATCCTCCTGGCCTTTTTCTTCAACCGGGCAGTAAAAAAGGGGAACCTGGTTTTGAAGGGCATTCCGGGCGCACTGGAAGCCTTGCTCGAAGCCCTTTACAATATGACCGAGGGCACAGCCGGTAAAAAATGGGCGAAGACGATCTTCCCCTGGTTTGCCACGATTACCATCCTGGTCCTGTTTGCGAACTGGATGGAGCTCATCCCCGGCGTTGACAGCATTGGCATGATCGAACATGCTAAAACTGCGGGATATGGCATTCAACAACTGCCCCTCGGTCTTGCCACCCTGGTCAACCCGGCAGTGACGGCGAATGGCTACCAACTGATCCCCTTCGTGCGCGTCGTTTCGACCGACCTGAATTTCACCGTGGCGCTGGCCATCATTGCCGTGATTGCTGTGCAGGTGGTTGGCATCCGCGCTCAGGGAATAAATTACTTTACCAAATTTTGGAATGTGAAAACGTTCTTCAGCAAGCCCATCTTTGGCGTGATTGACTGGGGCGTCGGTATCCTCGAACTGGTTTCCGAATTCTCGAAAGTGCTCTCGTTTGCCTTCCGTCTATTCTGTAATATCTTTGCCGGTTCGGTATTGTTGTTCGTCATGGGTTCCCTGCTTGGGGCGATTGCCATCTTCCCCGCGGCGTTTTACC
>JAPLGV010000295.1 GCA_026389975.1 Chloroflexota bacterium | reverse complement strand
GATCATCCTGCGCGGCCCGAACCCGGCGAGTCTGCTGCGGGGAAAGGACTTCGAAGGCGCCGCCCTGAGCGGTGCCCCGAGCCTGTCGAGGGGTGCATCGAAGGGCTGGCGGGTGGAAGTGGACCCGGTATCGTTACTTTAATTGGTAAAGAAAATAAGGAGAACATTTATGGATAAGCCTTTGATCCCCGAATACCTGATGGACTACATTGACAGTCTCGTGCCGCCCCGTCTGCCAGAAATGCAGGCGATGGAAGACGATGCAGAAAAGATGGATTTCCCCATTGTCGGGCCGGCATCCGGGTATCTGTGCTACCAAGTGGCGCGCATGATCGGTGCAAAACGCGTCTTCGAACTCGGCTCGGGCTTCGGCTACTCGACCGCCTGGTTTGCCCGGGCTGTGACCGAGAATGGCGGCGGCGAGGTCTATCACGTGGTCTGGGACGAAGAACTGTCGCGCCAGGCGCATGCCCACCTGGCTGCGCTGGGATACGATGGAATTGTCCGCTATCATGTTGGGGAGGCGGTGCAAACCCTGCGCGAGACTGCCGGTCCCTTCGACCTGATCTTCAACGACATCAACAAGGAAGACTACGCCGACTCACTCCCGGTTATCGCCGGGAAACTGCGTCCCGGCGGCGTGCTCATCGTGGATAACATGCTCTGGCACGGTGGAATCTTCGATCCCCAAGACAAAACCCCGGCCACCGAAAGCATCCGCAAACTGACCGGGATGCTCACTCGCAGCCCGGACTGGATTGCCTCGCTGGTACCGGTGCGGGATGGAGTCATTGTGGCGTATAAAATATAATCCCGGGTAGATATAAGTCTGCTATAAGCACGCCCGTTCTTGTCCATATCTCTGGAGGTGCCTCATGCAAAGCTTCTCTCGTGGTTGGTCATTCCTCAAGTAGGCCTGGCAAATGGCCGCTAAGGACAAAGACCTCATCAAGCCATCCATCATGGCTCTGTTCGCCGGATTCATCGTCTCGCTCATCTTCATTCCCCTGATGGTCGGGGCGGGTTTCCTGACCGGCGGCGATAACAGCCTGGTTGGGCAGATCACCCTGTTCGTGCTGGGTGGGGTGATGATCTTCATCCAGTATACGGTCGGCTACATATTCTCGGCCATGACCGTCTACCTGATCTACGGTTACCTGGCCGAGGGCGACGGCGTCATGTCGAAGGCCTGGGCAGTCGTCAAGCGCGACTTCCTGGACCTGATAAGCCTGGCTGCGGCTTCGACGGCGGTCAACCTGCTCAAGAGCGCCGTCAGGGGTAAAGGCAGGTCGGCGGGTCGCAACTTGTTTTCCGGCCTGATTGACACAGTCTGGACCGAGGCCGCCTTCCTCATCCTGCCTGTCATGGTCATCGAAGATATCAACCTGAAAGACGCCCTCAAGCGCGCCGGCAGCATCATCAAGAACAACCTGCTGCTGGTGGGCATCAGCACGGTCGGCGTGAAAACCGTCAACGGGGTGATCGGCTTCCTGCTGGGCGCACTGGGCATTGGCCTGGGCTTCGGCGTCGGGTTTGGCATCCTCACAATCACAAACACGTCAACCTTCGGCCTGGTCTCCGGCATCGGGCTGGGCGTAATTATTGCCAGCATCTTCATCATGGTCGCCACCGTTGTGACCTCATACACGGCCACCGCCTACCACACCTGCCTGTACCTGTGGGCGCGCGACGTGGAAAAGGCCCAGGCATCCGGCAGCAGTGCCCAGGTCCTGGCTCCGGCTCCGCTGGCGGCAGTCCTGAATAAATAACGTTTCCACTCTATAAACAAAAACAAAGGCGACCTGGTTGGGTCGCCCTTTGCATTTTAATGCTTATGCTACGGCACCGGCGTGGGGACCGGGTTAATGGTGTAGTACACGCCGACCGCCAGCAGGGACGAATCATCGGCGGCCTGGGCGGCTTTCATCTGCGCCTGGCGCGCCAGGTCGGTGGCGTTGCGCAGGATACGCAGGGCTTCGTCGGGGTTGTGGAAGCCCATGCTGTTCGCCGAGGAGATGAAGTCCCACATAAACTGGGCGTGACGATGGAGAGTCCGCCCCTCGTCGAGCAGGGCAGGATCGGAGTCCGGTTTCGCCGCGGCGGCTTTGATGGCGGTGATGGCATCAATCAAGGCATCCTCAGTATCAATCTTTGCCTGGTAGATTGTATCCTGGATGATACTGACGCGCGCCAGGACGTCATCCACGTTCGTGTGGCACTGTCCGCACGACTGCTGCGGGTCGAGCAGCGGACTGATGATGTCGTGGCTGGAATACTTCATCGCACCGTCACGGACGTAGGGCATGTGACAGTCGGCGCAGGAGACGCCGGCCCGGTAATGGGTGCTGTCGGCGGTGAACAGTTCGTAGTCCGGGTGGCGCGCCTTCATGATGGGTGTGCCCGCCTCGGGATAGGTCCAGTCGGAGAAGTTGAGGCTGTCTTCGTATTGGATGATCTCTTCGACGCGCGTACCGTTGGCCCATGGAACGGTCAGGACTTTATTCTCACCTGTGAAATAATAGGTGACGTGGCAATTGGCGCAGACCGCCGAACGCATCTGCTGGCGGGTAAAGGGGCGCCAGTCCAGCCCTTCGGACTGGAAGGCGGCCTCCACCGCCGGGTTGGTGATGACCAGGCGCATGCTCCCGGCTTCGTGGCAGTTGGCGCAGCCGATGGGATTGTTGATATCGGGCGTCACATCCGAAAACATTTTTGCATCGTAGGCTTCCATACCCATCTGCGCCCACAGGCCGGGGTTATCGGAGGATTTGCAGGAATAACAGGTGGCGTGCGTGGTGTCGGTCACGCGCTTCGTGGCACGCACGTCTATCAGGGTATTCTCATGGCCGCGCGGCTGGTTATAGTCTTTGCTGAATGGGTAGCCCATGAACAGGAGCACCAGGCGCGGGTCTTCGAGTAGGTACGAATTTTGCGCTGACCCGCCGTAGGTGGTGGGCGTATTATTATTTGCAGTCTGGATCAGGGACGAATATTCATTTGGATAGTTCACGCCCCAAAGGGAGGAATCCGCTTCCAGCGGCTGAACGGTGGCAATCGGCTGGACAACGGCGCGTTCCTGCGGCGGCTGGTTCTTCAGGAATAACAAAACGCCAGCCAGGACAACTGCCAGGACGAAAATGATCCCAACCAGAATGAGTGTGGTGTATTTTTTCATTTTCCGTAAACCTCCGAATCCTGATAAGGATATAAAGACAGCCCGCGGTCACCGTGAGCGACCGTGCGATGACAGTCCCAGCAATAGCGGTCAAACGGCTGCGGACTGGCGAGGATGTTCTCGACCGTGTCCGTGTGGCAGCGGATGCAATTGGCTTGGACGATTTCGTCCGTCTGCTGCTTGGCGCGGATGGCTGCCGGATATGTCTTGAACGTGAACGAGTACACGTCCCGCATCCCGGAATACCCTTTGTAAAGATAATAACTGGCAATGTTCTGGTGCGGGAGATGACAGTCGGTGCAGGCGGTAAAATGTGCGTGTGCCGCATGGAACCAGCCCGCGTACTGTGCATCCATCACGTGGCAGTTGTTGCAAGTGGAAGGTTCGTGCCCCAGGTAGGAGGGCGCGTCCGTCACCCAGGCGAAAACACCGAGGGCGAGCAGAAGGGCGACAATCCCGATGAGGAGGGAGAGTTTCCAGGACATGGGTTTCACATCTCTGCTCTACACATAATTTACCCGGTTTTCAAGGTCGAGTTTGTAACAGAAGTTACAGAAACAAGAAACATAAAACAAAAAGCAAAAAACAAAAATAGATCAGCCGGTTTCGTAAGAAGATTGCTCTTCACGGACGAGGTAACCGCGCTGCTGGGGGATCATGGTGACCAAAAGCCGTATAATTTCACTGATGATTTGAACGCGCGGGTTGAAGATATCGTCGCCGAGAATGTGACGTCCCTTGTAATACCAGTCGCGGCTTTCACGCGCTAAACCAAGGGCGTGCTGATAAAAAAGGGCGCGGTCCTTGCCGGTGCTGCGGGAATAACCTTCAGCGATATTGGCGCCCATTGACCCCACGGCACGATTCAGTTGGTCGGCGATTGAAATAGTGTGCCTATCCTTCAACAAGGCAGTCACATCATCCCAGCATAAATCACTCAAAAACGTGGCGCGCCGATATGCTGTGACTTTCCATACCGAGTCAACTTTCATTGACTCCGGAACACTCTTTTCCCATTCCTGATAATCCATATCATCCCTTTCCCTTTTACTTTTGTCTTTCGCTTTTTTGCTTTTTGCCCTTTTTTT
>JAPLGV010000460.1 GCA_026389975.1 Chloroflexota bacterium | reverse complement strand
CATCTTTTAATTTCTCTGGCGTACATGTGTCATTTGCGGAGGCGGTTTTCCCTGGCACCGCCCTCCAAGGCAGGTGTTCCGAAGCAATCTCCCAATTTGCGAGATCGTACCTGTCAAAATGGGGATTGCCACGCCGCCGGAAGGGCATCAGCGGCTCGCAATGACATTATAAAAGGATCTGTATGGTAGAGAACTTTTAATATTGAAATCTCTATTTTTCTGAAGAGGGAACTGGTTTCTCTTCCGGCTTAATATTCTTCTTGATCTCTTTAAGCCGTGTTTTTTCAGCCTTCTTTTTTTTCTTTTCTCGTTCTTTTTGACGCTTTTCGTATTTATAGTTTACGGTAGGCAAGGGTTCATCCTTCTGGAATATTCTTCCTTATAAATTTTTGCGAGACGATCCTCGACATTATAGCACCCTTGCAAGACTATAAAATACCTGGGTCTTTGGGAATTTCCGTGACAGAGAGAAAGATATCTACCAGGAACGCGCCAGCGCCGCCGCCAGAATACCCGCCAACCCCCACATCACCAGATAAACCGAATATGACAGCGCCATCACCGGCCGTGACATGCCAGCCAGCACGTGAATATTGTTGCTCGTGACCGAGTCCGCGCCAAAGCGCCACAGGCGGGAATATTGCCAGGGTTCGTCCACTGTCCACAGGTTGACCCACAACCCAGAACGCTGATAAGCCTGGATCAGGCCGTTCGTCAGGCCAACCTCGCTGTTGACCAACTGGTAACCGGTCGCAACCAGTTCCTGCGGAGCAGGAGCCCGGCTGTAGTCAATCCCGGCGGATAGGATGGCCTGCGGCAGAGCCGCGCGCACCGTGAGGAAATCTTCCGGGCCAACCAGGACCCAGGTGCGGGCCGCCGCGCCTGAGGCTTTTATCTCCGCCAGGCACAGGTCGAGCGTCTGGTCCGCAAAGGGGTGGTCCGCGGACGTGAACCGCAAATCGTAGATAAAGTGCAAATTGTTGGCCTGCAGGATGGCAAGCATGTCTGCCAGGGCCGGGACTGGTTCGCGGCGATATAACGCAGCCTGCTCAGGCGAGACGAGGCCGGAGGCAATCGTACCGAATGGGTCCTGCTCCACAAACCATTGACCGGCGTTGAGTTGAGCCAACTCATTCCAGGTGAAACTATCCGCTGAATCATTTGCCCGCAGCGGAAAGATTTCGGCAACGTTCGTCGTGCGCACCAAGGTGGAATCGTGCATCAGGAACAGAACCCCGTCCCGGCTTATGGTGATGTCCGTTTCGAGGCCGTAAACCCCCAGGTCGGCGGCTTTTTGCATGGAGGCCAGTGTATTTTCCGGTGCCAGCATCGAAGCACCGCGATTGGCGATCAACAGTGGCGTCTCGGGCAGTGGTCCACGCAAGACAGCCCCCGGGGTCCAGAAAACGGGGACCAGCCACAGGAGATAGAGCAAGCCTGCACCAAGCCATTTCGTCCAGAGATTCTTCTGCCGGCCCAGCCAGTTCCGTAGCCCCCAGGCAGTCAGGAGCAAAAGGGTGGCATCCACAAAGAGACGGAAGTACTGCACGAACTGTCCCAGGCGGACCACCTGGAGCGGGTTCTTGAGAAACAGGACGATAAAACTGCCGTAGAAAAACAACAGGGTAAACCCACCGACGAGGCGAGAGAGCCAGACCGGACCCACCTTGCGGGCATTCCTCTTCAAGCCCAGGCGAATTGCGCTCCACAGACCGACGAGCGCAGTGAAGATGATAAAAATGAGCAGGTAGTTCAGGCGCAGACCGGTCGTATCCGACAGAAATTCATTGACCGCCTGTTGAAAGGAAAGGTTGGTCAACCAGAAAGCGAGGAAAATAAAGGTGTGAAGAAAAACGATCCAGTCCAATCCGATTCTCCGGTCAGATCTGATGCTCATCAGTTCCCAACCATCAGGAAAGCACAAAAAGGCAGGCCCTTGTCGCTCAACTGCAATTTTGCGGTCTGCTCAACGGACGAACCAAGCCTCGTTTCCAGAAGAAATGCATCCATCCGGCATAATTCGGGATGATCGGCAACAATCGCCACATACGGACAATGCCCCAGGATGAGACGCGGTCCCCCCGCGCTCGCTTCCCAGCGCGCCTGATAGTGTAATTCGTTCAGTCGCTCGGCCGCCCGGACCAGCCGCTTCATAACCGGGACCTTGACATCCGTGACGCCCGCCAGCTGCTCCGCCACGGACCTCAAGCCTGCTTCCTGCCGCTCGTCTGCCGCACCTCCCAACCAGATG
>JAPLGV010000201.1 GCA_026389975.1 Chloroflexota bacterium | reverse complement strand
TGCAAAAAGGTCTTTAACACGAAGGACACGAAGTAAACAAAGGATAAGTGATAAAGGCTTTTCCTTCGTGCCCCTTCGTGACCTTTGTGTTTAGATGGTTTTTGCAGTAGAGTCATTTGTGCAAGAAGCAGTAGAAGCAGTAAAACCGAAAACAAGAAGAGCGGTCCGCTGGACCGCTTTTCGTTTTCAAGCTACATTATTTGACAATTTCCTGGATGGCTTTTGCGAGCGCCCGCGCCCGTTCCGGAGCGTCCCCAACATGGGACTGGGCCACCATTAATAAACGGATTTCCTGCTCCTCCAGATATTCAGTTACCTTCGCATCCCGGCAGAGATCGTCAGCCAGGGGATTCTCACCGCCCCGGCTGAGTGTCTCCCAGGCCTTCAGCGCATGGGAGCGGATACGCGCGTGCATCTCCTGCCGGTCCGCACCGGCCTTGACCAGTGCCATCAGCACCCGCTCGGTGGCCGCGAATGGCCCGTAGAGGGCGAGGTTGCGGGCGATGGCGGCCTCATCCACGCCCAGGTTGGAGAAAATGCTGTCCGCCGTGCGGAGCAGCTCATCCGCGGCGAGACAGGCTTCGGGGAGCAAAATCCGCCGGTTGGCTGAATCATCCAGGGTGCGTTCGAGCAGGGAGTGCGCAGCATTATCCCAGGCGATGCGCGGCAGGGACGCCAGGTAGCGCGCCAACGAGTTGATTTTTTCCGAACGGATCGGATTCCGCTTGAACGGCATGGCCGACGAACCGACCTGTTTCTCTCCGAATGGTTCGGCCAGTTCGCCGATGGGCGGGGATTGCAGCAGGCGCAAGTCGAAGGCAAGTTTGTACAGCGACGCGCCCAGCCCGGCCAGGGCCGAGATCACATCGTAATCCTGCTTGCGCGGGTACACCTGCGATGCGACCGGAAAAAACGGCAGGTCTAGTTTTTTGGAGAGCTTCTTTTCGAATTCGGCCAGTTTGTCTGCACCCAGCAATTCGGCATATGCGGCGGAAGTGCCAACGGCGCCTTTGAATCCTTTCCCCTTTATCCCTGAGGCCTGATTCCTGATTACCTGATAATCCTGCAACAAATCCTGTCCGTAGAGTGCCAGCCGGTAGCCCAGCGTGGACGGTTCGGCAGGCTGGAGGTGGGTGAACGCCATCAGCGTGGTGTCGGCCCATTTTTCGATGAGCAGGCCCAGGGTCCGCAAAAGGGACGCGAGGCTTTGGAGCAGGAGTTCGAGTCCTGCCCGCAGACGCAGGGCGTCGGCATTATTGAAGTCGCACCAAGATGGATGATCCCGCCGCCGACCGGGCACTGCTCGGCGAAGGTCCGCACCTCAGCCATCAGGTCGTGCTGGATCTCGGCCTCGATTTCCAGGGCACGCGGCAGGTTGATTTCAGTCATGTGGCGGCGAAGGTCGGCGGCCTGTTCCGGTTTCACCAAGCCATACTCGGATTGGACTTCGGCCAGGGCCACCCACAGCTGCCGCCAGAGCAGGCGCTTGTTGGTTTCACTCCACAGGCGGCGCATAGCCGGTGTGCCGTAGCGCCAGGTGAAAGGGGAGAGGTAAGTGTCGAAGTCGGGCATAGGGCTCCTGTCTGCACAAAGCCAATTATACGCTGGTTTTCGATGAACCAG
>JAPLGV010000182.1 GCA_026389975.1 Chloroflexota bacterium | reverse complement strand
TTCAACCGTAAAGCGTTTGTGCAGTTGGCCCATGATGTTCTCCTTTTCGTAGAAATCTATCACGGACCAGCGGTTCACTTTTCAACTGATAACGGTTCACTTTTCAGGTTTGAACAGTTCACTTTTCAAGTTTGAATAACATGTTAGCCACCTCCATTGACAAAATTAATCACTTTGGATATACTCAGAAAGTCGAGTCGTTGGGTGCCCCCCTCACCCAGCGGCTCGGCAATTTTAACGGGGAATAGATATCGGCATTCGTCCTCTTTGCCGCCGTTCACACTTTGCCCAATGGGCGCCAGCACCGTCTCGACCGCCCGCTTGAGCAGAGTTTGATAACGTTTTACGTCTACGCTGCGCGGGTCCGCTTGTTCCGACGAATTCCCCGCAGGGGGCGCATCCCAGGCGCGCACCCCCGGCCTGCCGCGCGTATACAGGAAGCGCACCCGCTGCCCAGGGCGCACGGCTTTCCCGGATTCTTCCAATTGCCGCACCGCCCGCGCCGCAGGCGACGGGTTACGGTACGCCCCCAATTCCCGACTAAGTTTTTGCGACACCAGTAACTTCTCCAGCGGCACACGCCCGGCCCTCAGCGCCTCCATTTCCGCGTGCGCAAAAGCCAGAGCCTGCGGGTAAACTTCCTTCAAGTGTTCGGCATCCCCGGCCCGGGCCAGGATCTCCATGAGGGCCGTCTGCGTCTCAGCGATGAACGGCGCAGTATCCCTGCGCCGGCACTCGATCCCGCGCACCTTGATCGAGCCGTCCTGGAACACGCCAAAATAGCGGTTCGCCACCGGCACGCGTTCATCCAGTCGCGACGGCAGGAACACCACCCAGCGGTACACCCCGTCCAGTGCAATGGGCAGGCCGGTTCGGTCGGTAATATCAGCCAGCAAGGCTTCAAAATCAGCCGGCGTCTTGCAGCCATCCTTGTGCACCCACAGCCCGTCCACGTACATGTGCAGCACACTATAGTCCAGCCCCTCGGCGGCTTCCTTGGCGCGCAGCAGCGCCTCGCGCCCGTAAGCGGTGACCGCCTCGTGGGCTTCGATGCGACCAAATCTTGCATTTTTGTAGCCCAGGTAGCCGAAGCAAGTGACTAACAACCATTTTTCTGCGCTTGCTAGTGCCTGATAGCTTGGCCTCCGACAATCCCATCGATGGAGGGTCAGGAGGGCCGACTTGAGCGCCAGGCGTTTGTTCAAGAGCGGGGCCAGCGTTATGGGGACGATCCCCGGCTCGCCTTGAGCCGGTTCCAAGTCAGTCCCTGCCCGCGGCACTTCGGGAGAGACGTTGAAACGCACCATGATGCCCGGATACATCGAGACAAAATCGATTCCGCCCACGTCCCGGTGCAGTCCCACCGTGGGTTGGTACACCATCCCCCCCATGTCCGCCCGGATCAACTCCGCCGCACTCTTGGGGGATTCAGCTTGGTGTTTATGCCAGGGGATCAGTATATTGTTCTTCAGCGCGGTGATGAACTGCATGGACGAGATGCCCGTCCCGGGCGAAAGCCGGGCGGCCTCCTGAACCGGTTGCCCGGTCACGCGCGCCATCTCCAGGACACCTTCCATGCCATAGTCATTCCAAAGCATGGCATTGTGCCGGTCGAGGTGCCAGCGGCCACGCAACTGCACCTGCCGGCCGCGGTAGACAATCTGGCCATATGAAAAGTAGGTATGCTCTTTTCGTTCGACTACTGCTTGGCCTTCATCCCGGTTCAAGGGCAGTGTACTCCCGCTCTCTTTACAGAGTTCCATCAGCAGTGGCATCAAC
>JAPLGV010000104.1 GCA_026389975.1 Chloroflexota bacterium | reverse complement strand
CCTCAGTTTCGGCGTGCCCATGCTGGCATCCGTGCTTTTCTTGGTTGGTATTTTTCTGGCAGTTCGCTTTATCCACCAGCGTCCCTTTCGGACGCTGATTACCCCCGCTCGCACCATCGCCTGGGGACGTTTTTTCCAGGGCTTCGCGGTCTGGTTTGTTCTTTCGGGACTGATGTCTCTGGCGGAGGCTTTACTCTACCCCGGTCGCTATGTCTGGACCCTGGACCTGCGCCGCTACATTCCGTTCGTTTTTTTGGCCCTTGTCCTGATCCCGATCCAGACCTCGGCTGAGGAATTGTTCTTCCGCGGATATATTTTGCAGGGCGTTGGCTTGCGTCTGCGCAACATCTGGATCCTGAGCGCCATCTCCGGGTTCCTGTTCATGGTGCCGCATTTCCTAAACCCGGAGGCCCGGGTAAATTACGGATTGATGGGATTTTATTACTTCTTCATCGGGGCGGTGATGGCTTATATAACCCTGCGGGATGGACAGCTGGAACTAGCCCTGGGATTGCACGCCGCCAACAACCTGTTTTCGGCCCTGTTTGCCAATTACACCGTGACGGTGATGCCGACCCCCTCGCTGTTTACCGTCAATACGCTGGACGCGGTCTATTCCGTTTCGGTAGCGGTCATTGGGTTAATCGTGTTTGTGGTGATTTTTGTTGGACCTTTCCGGCGCAGGCTGCCAGATGAGGATCTGGTGGGTTAAGTCAACGGAACGGCCAAAAGGCTGTTCCGTTCGGTTTATTTTGCCGGAATCCCCGTCAAATCATAGGCCAGCGCCCCGGTAATTTTTACCGGGATAATGCTCCCAATTTCTGCTTTTCCTTCCACTAAAACCAGTCCGTCAATCTCCGGGGCGTCGCGGTACGACCGCCCGATTGCAATCCCCTTATTCTGACCCTCAATCAAAACATCCAGCCTCTGCCCAACGTAAGAATGGTTGATTTGGAGCGAGATGCTCTGCTGAAGTTCCATCAGCCTTTGATAACGCGCCTCTTTGACCGCGGCAGGTACCGGGTCCCCAAGCGCCTCGGAGGCCGTGCCCGATTCAAACGAGAATTGGAATGCCCCGACGCGGTCGAAGCGCATCTCCTCGACGAAGTCCAAAAGTGTCTGGAACTCCTCGTCCGTCTCGCCGGGATAGCCTACGATGAATGTCGTGCGGATGGCTAACTTGGGAAGCGTGGAGCGCATTTTAGCAATCGTGGTATGGACCCAGTCTATGTTGGCGGGGCGGCGCATACGGGTAAGTGTTGCGGGAGCCGCGTGCTGAAGGGGAATATCGAGGTAGGGGAGTACCTGCGGGTGGCTGGCCATCACGTCAATCAGCCGGTCGGTGACGTAGCCGGGAAAGCTGTACATAATCCGGATCCAGTCTATATCCGGGATAGTGACGGTCATTTGCTCCAGCAAGATGGCAAGCCCGTCTTGTATGCCCAGGTCGTGACCGTAGTCAGTGGTATCCTGGGCGATCAGGACGAGTTCGCGTATGCCCAGGTCGCGCAGACAGCGAGCTTCGACGAGAATCTTTTCGAGGGGGCGGCTGACAGTGGTGCCTTTGATGAGCGGGATGGCACAGAAAGCGCACGGACGGCGGCAGCCATCCGCAATTTTCAAGTAGGCGCTGGCCCCTGCAATGGATGCGCGCAACGCGCCGTTTTCGTCGGTGCCGATCGTGGGAGTTTTGGGCAGGTGATAGAGTGGTTCGGGGCGAATTCCTGAGCCTGTCGAAGGATGAGGACTTTTACGCAGTCGCCGCACCACTTCGACAATATCCATCCAGCGGCGGGTGCCGAGGATGCCATCCACGGGTACCTGGTGGGCCACTTCTGCCCCGTACCGCTGGGTGAGACATCCGGCCGCGATGAGCAGTTGGTCCGGCCGTTTGGCCTCGGCCAGAGCGCGCAGCACGGAATATGATTCTTCGCGCGCCGGGCCGATGAACCCGCAGGTATTGACGATGAGTATACTGGCCTTCTGAGGTGCGCCGACGGCCTGGTAGCCGTCGCGTTCCAGCAATTGGGCCATAGAGTCGGAATCAACGCTATTTTTGGCGCAACCAAGAGATGTCAGGTGGAAGGTTTTTTGGTTCATAACAATAAGGCTTTCTACCGCCAAGTCACAAAGTCGAAAACTTTAAGCTTCACGGATAATGTCCAAGGTACCGGGAACTACTGACCCGGCGTGGGAGAGATGCGCGGGGTGGCGCTCGGACGCGGCGTGGCAGATGGCCGCAAAGTGGCGGTTGGGGTTGGGGTAATGGTAGGTGTCGGCGTAAAAGTCGCTGTGGGGTTCAGGATAGTGTTGGTGGTATAGATACGATCCACAACTTCGCCGAAATTGCCCATTGGACCCAGGTTATTCTGGTTATACAGGATGTTGATGGCTTTGCCGTTTCCGGTCAGGACCTCGATCTGAGTATTGCCGTCGAATGGGTATGCTGTGCCGGCGGTGACGCGTCCCTCGAACTGGACTTTGCCATCTACGGTGACGCGTACCCAGGCCTGATCCTGGGCGATGACGACAACCTGCACCGGCCCATGACCTGCTGCCGGTAATGTCAGAACCAACGTCTCACCCGCCGCCGGGACAACTGTGCTGGATCCGTTCCCCGTTGTTGTTAGGGTGGGAGAAGCTGAAGCTTCCTCCAGCGTTGAGCCGAGAATATTCGAAATGGAGGGAGCTGTCGGTTGAGGTGTGGAATCTGCGCGCAAGTTGATGATGCGGTTGGTGCCCCAGATGGCGAACGTGAGCAGGAGGAGTACCAATCCGCCGCCGACGAAGATGTCTACGGAAAGATAGCGCCGGATGGCTGCCGGGATTTTGAATTTGAATGGCAGGTTGGTTTTGAACGGAAATTTCGAGGCTGGCTTCTGGGGTGTTTCATCTGGCCTGGGTTGCCGCTCCAATCGCTGGGTTTGCAAACCCTCTGCGAATGTGAGCAGGAGCGCATCCACATCCAGGTCGAGGAAACGGGCGTAGTTGTTCAACATACCGCGCGCCTGGACCGAGGAGGGCAAGCGGCCAAACTCTCCGGCTTCCAGTGCCTGGAGATAGTGCTTGCCGACGTGGGTGTGGCGCTCGATTTCGTCCAGGCTCAGGCTCAGGCTTTCGCGGCGCTGGCAAAGAGTCTTGCCAATGGCGGTGAAGATGGCCTGAGATGGAAGAGCTTCAGGAGGAGGGGCGGGAGTTTCCTCGAGAGGGGCAGCCTGCTCCTCGCTTTCCGCTTCGAAAGGTACGGATGGGTTGCTCGCCTCCGCCGGTTCAACCGGCGCAGATTGCACTTTTGGACGGGGAACAACCCGCTTGATGCGGGCGAGAAGCCCTTTTATTTTATCGCCAATTGCTTGGGTTTCCACAGCGGCGGGTTCGGTGCCCGTTTCAGCGGTCGGTGCTGCCTGCCCAACAGGAGCAGGTGCAAGGTCCGAAGGTGCTGCGGGTAGTTCGTCAATTCCGGCGCGCTGGCGGGCAATGATTTCATCGAGAGAGAGTTTCAAAAACTCGGCATACAGCCGTAAAAAGGCACGCGCCTGGACCGGCGATGGCAGGGATTCAAAGTCGTCGGCTTCGATGGCCTCGATTTGATGCGCCCGGATACGCGTGGCCTGGACCACTTTCTGGATGGTCAGGTTTTTGGCTTCGCGCGCCTGTTTGAGTTGCTTTCCGATGGTTTCTGCCATAAAGGGTAATGAAACATCACCGGCTGCCCTTGTTGGTTGGACCGGTGATGTTCTGTGTGTGCTCTTTTCGGGGATTTAGGCGGCGGGTTCGGCGTTTCCGTCGGTTTCGGCAGCCTGCTCAGTAGGCTGCTCGGCTGGTTGCTTTTCTTCTGCCTTGGGAGCAGGTTGTTCGATTGGAAGGCTGGGTTCCGCTTCGCCCTCGCGGTAGACCGTGACCTTGATTTCCGGGATCAGGTCCATCGTCAAGCGGATGCGTACTATGTGTTCGCCCAACGAGCGCAGGGGCTGCATATCCAGTTGCTGACGCTTGAGGCCGTAACCGGTTTTCTTCTGGAGGGCGTCAACCACTTCCTGCGAAGTGATGGAACCATACAGCTTGCCCGTCTCGCCAGCGCGGGCACCAAAGGTCAACTGGACCTTTGCCAGCGCCTTGGCCACCACGCTCATCTCTTCGTTGAGGATGACACGCTTCTCTGCGGCCTTCGAGCGGATGCGTTCCGCCGATTTTATTGCGCCGGGGGTAGCCAGCACAGCCATCTTCTGCGGGAGCAGGAAGTTACGGCCATATCCGTCGGCAACCTTTTTTACGTCGCCTGCGCGTCCAAGTTTATAAACGTCCTTGATGAGTAATACTTTCATTTTCAAGCCCTTTCTTGCTTTAGGATGGTGGAGCGAAGGGTACAACGCTCCGGGGGCTGATTTTACCAGAGGCTTGTCTGCATGGGAAGGTTTTTATGCTCTTCCCTGCATTACTTTATTACATCATTTGCCTCAAAAAGCAGTATAATCTCGGGAATTATGGGCGAGACGCCTTCTCTCATTCAGATAAAAGGCATCCGGGATGGTCTGCTGATAACACTTGGCGGCGCGGACTGGCCGGACCTGGCATCTGCCTTCGTAAAAAACGTAGACGAGCGCTCCTCGTTCTTTCAGGGGGCGCGCGTGGCTTTAGACGTCAGCGCAAATGAGTTGCGGGTAGCCGAATTATCAGCCCTGCGCGACCAACTCTCGGAACGAGGCATAACGTTGTGGGCGGTCTTGAGCGAATCGCCTATCACAGTGACGACCGCCCAGAACCTCGGTCTGGCAACCCGCCTCTCGAAGCCTCGCCCGGTTGATGCCCGGGAAGCGGCGGAGGAGTTGCCCGAGGATGCGGCCAAATGGGTCAAGGGTCCGCTCCGCTCCGGCGGACGAGTGCTTTTTGAAGGAAATGTCGTGGTGATGGGGGATGTCAACCCGGGCGCAGAGATTGTTGCAGGTGGCAGTGTGATTGTCTGGGGGCGGTTGCGCGGGGTTGTCCATGCCGGCGCACAGGGAGACGAGAAGGCGGTTGTTTGCGCGCTGGAGTTGGCACCAACGCAGTTGCGCATTGCCGGTGAGATCGCCGTCTCACCGAAGAAACAAGGTAAAAGCCAGCCGGAGGTAGCCTGCCTGAAAGATGGTCAATTGGTGGCAGAACCCTGGCAGGAATTGACAGGAAGGTGAGATGACAGCAAAAGTAGTGACAGTAGCTTCTGGAAAGGGCGGGGTTGGCAAAACCACCTCGGTGGCGAATATTGCCGTTGCGCTGGCTTCGCGCGGGCAGAAAGTGACCTGTATTGATGGCGATATCGGCCTGCGTAACCTGGATGTGATTCTGGGTCTGGAGAATCGCATTGTCTACGATCTGGTGGATGTGATTGAGGGTCGCTGCCGCTTACGCCAGGCGATGATCCGCGACAAACGCCTGCCCGAACTGTATCTCATCCCGGCGGCGCAGACGCGCGATAAGACTGCCGTTTCGCCGAGTGACATGGTACGCCTGTGTGATGAACTGCGTCAGGAAGTAGACTGGATCATTATCGATTCTCCGGCAGGGATTGAACGCGGTTTCAAGAATGCAATTGCCGCCGCCGACCGCGTGATAGTAATGACTAATCCCGAAGTCTCAGCGGTGCGCGATGCAGACCGGGTGATTGGCCTGCTCGATGCCGAGGAGAAGGGTCCGGCGGCCCTGGTTATAAACCGGCTGGATCCGGCCATGGTGAAACGCGGTGATATGCTTTCGGTCGAGGATGTGCTCGACCTGCTGGCGGTTGAACTGATTGGCATTGTTCCCGAAGATGAGAATGTTATCGTGGCGTCCAATAGAGGACAACCCCTGGCGTTGGATGGTAAAAGCAAAGCCGGAAAGGCGTTCCAGAACATTGCCCGGCGGTTGATGGGGGAGCAGATACCCTTCATGGAACTTGAATCACAAAATCTGTTCCAGCGTCTCTTGGGGAGGAAGTAATGATGGCTTTTCTTTTTGGACGCAAGAAGAGCGCTAACAGCGCCAAAGAACGTCTGCAATTGGTGTTGATCCATGACCGCACTGATCTAACGCCGGCAGAATTAGATTCGTTGAAAGACGATCTGATTGAAACCATCTCGCGCCATATTGATATTGACCCTACGGCAGTGACCATCAATGTAGCCCGGGATGGACGGTCCCAACGCCTGGTGGCCGATATTCCGCTGCGGAGTGTTGGCCGCAGGCGGGTGCGTTAGCCTGGGAGAGCGGTGGGATAACCCTTCGCTTACAGGGTACTGCGCAAAGATGTGAACCAAAATTACTGCCGAAGATCCCTGTATTTTGATCATTCAAAGTTCACCTATTTATGTAAGAAGCAGTAATTATGTTTCGTAGCGGTTTCTGGCGACATTTCGATTTCTGGCTGCTGGGGGCGGTCATTGTGGCCCTCGTGTTTGGCGTGACCATGATCCTATCCGCGATTGCCGGGAACGAAAACCTGGCGACCCTGGCGACGCGTCAGATGATCTTTGGTGGTATCGGGTTCGTGATAATTATCCTTGCCGCAACGATTGACTATCGCTTCTGGTCCGGCGCAATCGTTCCGATGTATATCGTCATCGTGATATTTCTGTTGCTATTATTTGTCATCGGTGGTGCCCGTTTCGGCGCAACGCGCTGGATTGAGACCGGGCTTGTATCCATCCAGCCGACCGAACTGGCGAAGATCGTCGTTATCCTGGCATTGGCGAATTATTTTGCCAAAAATGTCATTGCCGGGCTGATCTTCATCCAGCCAAATCTGAGCAATGTCATTGTCATTTTGGCTTTATGGGCGGCAATGACCTGGGGCAGCGGACTGGAATTGAAGCAGCTTGGTATTATGGTGCTGGCAGGTCTAATACTGGCTGTGGTTGCTTTCAATTTTATTCAGCCTTATCAACTACAGCGTATCGTCAATTTCTTCCGCCCGGACTTGAGCGCTCGTATTGGCGCCACTTATACCGTAATCCAGGCACTGATTGCCCTCGGTTCTGGTGGAATGGTGGGCAAGGGCTATGGCCATGGCACGCAGACGCAACTGCGTTTTATGAAAGTCCGCCATAACGATTTCATCTTCTCTGTCATTGGGGAAGAACTTGGCTTTGTCGGTACGATCTTTGTGCTCGTCTTGATGGGTTTTATCATTTATCGTTGCTTGAGGGCGGCGCGGCTGGCCCGGGACCCGTTCGGATCCATGATTGCTTACGGTGTCGCCATCCTTATTTTCTTCCAGGCGGCGGTGAATATCGCCGTCAACCTGAACCTGATCCCGGTCACGGGTATACCGCTCCCGTTTATCAGTTATGGCGGCAGTGGTCTGATTTCCCTGATGCTTGGTATTGGACTTGTGGAAAGCGTTGTATTAAGACATAAACCATTGGATTTTTAACGGAGACTCTCTTGGACCCGAAACCTGTTCGCACGCGCTTTGCCCCTTCTCCCACCGGACGGATGCACCTCGGCAGCGCCCGCTCTGCGCTCTATCCTTTCCTCCTGGCGCGCCGCACCGGCGGGACCTTTATCCTGCGTATCGAAGATACCGACCAGAAACGCTTCGTCCCCGGTGCCGAGCAGGAACTGATTGACGGCCTGCACTGGCTGGGAATCAATTACGATGAAGGCCCGGATGTGGGCGGTCCCTGCGGCCCCTACCGTCAGACCGAGCGCCGCGAGATTTACCACGAGTACGCCTGGAAGCTGGTGGAACTGGGGCACGCCTTCCCCTGCTTCTGCACCCCCGACCGGCTGGACAAAGTCCGTCAGGAGCAGATGAAAAACAAACAAAACCCGCGCTACGACGGAGCCTGCCGCAACCTGAACCCGGACGAGGGACGCCGCCGCGCTGCCTCTGGCGAGAAGGTTGTCATCCGCTTCAAGATGCCCAAGGAAGGGAGCATCACCACCACGGATTTGCTGCGGGGTCCCAGCACTACCGAAAACTCCGCCCTCGATGATTCTGTTCTGCTCAAATCCGATGGCCTGCCCACTTATCATCTTGCGGCGATGGTGGATGACCACCTGATGGAAATCACGCATGTCATCCGCGGCTCGGAGTGGTTGCCCTCTCTACCGCTGCATACGCACATCATCCGTGCCTTTGGCTGGGAAGAGCCGCAATTTGTGCATCTCTCGGTTTTCCTCAAGCCCAGCGGGAAAGGCAAGATGAGCAAACGCGAGGCCGCCGAAGCCATCCAGGACGGCCACTCGATTTATGTCAGCGAAATGCAAAGCCTGGGGTATATCCCCGAAGGCGTCCTCAACTGGATAGCCCTGATGGGCTGGGGTGTCTCGGAAGGCGACGTGCTGACTCTGGACGATATGATCGCTCGCTTTGACATCCACAATCTGACGCCCTCTCCCGCCGCCATGAATTTTGCCAAACTCGACCACTTCAATGCGACTCACATCCGCCTCCTCCGGACCGATGACCTGGCCGCTCGCGTCAAGCCCTATTTCCTGCGCGAGGGTCTCGCCGTGGATGATGCCAAACTCCTGAAAATCATCCCTCTCATCCGCGAGCGTCTGGTCACCCTGGATGACAGCTTGCCTTTCGCGGCCTGGTTCTTTAAAGAGACGGTCGAACCGAAACCTGCTGACCTGGTCGCTAAGAATCTGACGGCTGCTCAATCGGCGGACGTGGCTCGCAAGGCTTACGAAATCCTGGCGGCACTTTCTGAAATTACCCCTGCAGTTGCCGAGCCACCCTTGCGTCTCCTGGTGGAACAACTTGGGCTGAGTCCCAACCAGGTCTTTGGGATTCTGCGCGTGGCGGTGACGGGCCAGACCGTCAGCCCGCCGCTGTTCGAAAGTATGGAGATTGTGGGGAAGGAAAAAGTGTTGGAGAGGGTGAAGAAGGCAATTAAAGTATTGGAGAGCACATAAGATCACGTTTCCGGCTTGCGTTTATGCTATACTTGAAGAGTAAGGAATATCTATGTTAAACATTGTCGAGCGAGAACATATAGTTCGTTTGCATATCACCAGGCTTCCAGAAGGGGTATATCTGGCTACTTCTGATGATGTACATGGATTGGTTGCTCAAGGCTCAACGGTTGCTGAGACTGTTGAAATAGCCCGCGATGTTGCGCGTAAACTAATCGAAGCCCAATCCAATCTACACTTGCCAGAAGTGAAGGAAAGTTTTGATTATCCACTTATTGTTAGTGGATGATAGGATATTACGGGACGGCTATCCGGATTCAAATATAGGCAAATTATCAAAAAACTCAAGACATTTGGCTTTGAGTTTTTTCGTCATGCGGCGGGGAGCCACGAAATCTGGCATAACCCAACCACCGGAAGGTTTACTACCATTCTTAACCACTCTGGTGATATGCCTGAAGGGACGTTACGTGCCATCTTGAAGCAGGCCGATATTGACTTGCAAGATTTTCTCGACAAATGAGGCTATGACAGTATAGGTGGTTAGTCCCCCGCTATTCGAGGCCATGGAAATTGTGGGGAAGGAGAAAGTATTGGAACGGGTGAAGAAAGCGATTGCGGTTTTGGAGAGGATGTAAAGCACACATCCCGCAGGTTTCATATCTGCGGGATGTTTTTTTTAGG
>JAPLGV010000384.1 GCA_026389975.1 Chloroflexota bacterium | reverse complement strand
ATTCTAAAAAAATAATCCCCTGACAGGGGATTATTGGGGTAGTTTGATGGTAGTCGTTTAGGGGAACCATATTTGGGGCTATCCCCCATGCATGCGTCTGCATATACGGTTAATTATTGATCCCACTCCGAAAAATCCCACGCCCTCAACGCTGTTTGCAGCTCCATTTTCCCGCGCATCCTGAACTTCCTCAGCGTATTCCCCAGGTGAGTCTTGATCGTCTCTGCTGAGATCCCCAGCCGCGCCGCCATTTGACGGTTCGTAAACCCCCGGCAGGTCAGCGCGGTCACCTCCTGCTCGCGTGGCGAGAGCGACTGCCAGCGATGATACAACTCCCCGTGTGTTTCCCATTGCGCCAGGGCGGTCACAATCATATCCGCATGCACCTCCTCCGCCGGCCTATGCTCCTGCTCCGCCAGTTCCATCAGCGCCGTGTACAGCCTCGCCTCCAACGCAAAAAAGCGCCTCCCCCCACCGCGCCGAATACCCAACCGAGAAAGCAAACTCTCCCATAGTTTTATCATCAGAATTGATTATATAGAACATCTGTTCTTTTGTCAATCCCCCAATACCACACCAGGGCGGTAGGGGTCACTTGCCCCTTTCCCTGCAAATTGCTACACTGTAGGAGAGTTCAATCGGCTGCCCCCTTACGGGGATGCAAGAACACACCGAAAACCTACATCGTCGCCCCCGTTATCGGGATTGCTCCCGTTGCGGAAGGCAGAGCGGACGAAGCTCACAACGACGTTCCACGAGCCCCCGCGCAGCCCGCGTTCCAGCCCCGAAGCCGGACCGGTCGGGTTGGAAGACGGCGAACTTCCATAATAGGTTTCACTGTACCAATCCGCCACCCATTCCCATACGTTCCCAGCCATGTCCAGCACACCATAGGGGCTGGCTCCGGTTGGATAACTCCCCACCGGCGCAGTGAATTGGTAGCCGTCGTCTACGCTTCGGACAGCCCAGTCTACATTCAGGTTGACATCGGCTTTGGTGCATAAATCAAAAAGGGTTGATGAACAGGCACAATACGGCCAGTAATGACAGAAGATCAGGCGGTGACCTTATAACTTACTGGCATGCCCAAATGTGTCATCTTGTTGAGGGCAGCACAACGGATCAAGGCCTGGGTTGTTTGAGTTTCGAGCAGACGCGCTGAAAGTTGGTCGCCAAAGATGGTTTTGATGCGAAACATGGCAGTTTCTGCCAATGAACGGGCATGATAGCCTGAATCATGTTTCCAGGCAGTGCGACCATGTTTGCGAATGTAGCGCAGGTTCTCGTCGCGCTTGAGACGTTCGGCTTTGGTGTTGCCATGTTGCCAGATACGGGCATCCTTACGCGGCGGGATCAGCACTTTAGCCGCTGGAGCATGTTTGTGGAGACTTTTGTACACACACCGTTTGTCGTAACTTCCGTCAGCGGCCAGACTGTTGATCGGTTGTTCAATTTGTATGAGCATCGCTTCCGCCTTGGTATCATCACTGATCCCGGCCTCGGTAAGTTCGGCGGCTTGAATTTCACCGCTTTTGCGATCCACGCTCAGATGAAGTTTCCGCCAGGTACGCCGCTTCGATTTGCCGTGTGTCCGCACTTTCCATTCACCTTCACCATAGATCTTTAGCCCGGTGCTATCCATGACAATGTCCAGGTTTCCACGGGCTCGTTTGGGCAGGCAAACTTTCAATGTCTTGCCTCGACGCGAAATCGTTGTATGGTCAGGAACTGACAACGTAATCGCCAGCAATGCAAACAACGAACGTATGAACCCTTCGGTGGCCCGGTTTGGTAAATGATACACATTTTTTAGAACCATGTCTTTTCAAAATCGTCCGATACCCATACCGTCAATGAGCCTCTTTGCACAAGTGCACGATCATATTCCGACCAGTTCCGAACACGGTATAATTCTTTCTGGCGTGAGCGTGTTTTCTTTGTGTTAGACATACCCTAAGGTTACATGTTCACACCTCTTTTTTCAAGATCCATGCACCAACGCCGAAGTAACCTCTAATATTTATGGGGCGTGGGAAAAGGGCACCTTTACCTCAGGGAAAGAGAAAATGACTTTTGACAATAGAACAGCGGGTTGGTTTTACACCGAAAACATGCCATTTGAAAACGGGACTGAAAAGTGTGTTTTTTCTTTGATCGAGTACTTGGGTTAATTAGTCTGGGGAAGGGAAGATAGCTCAATGGCAAAACTTGATGATCTTAAACTCAACGCACAAGTTAAAGGCATAGACCCATCCGGGCCTGTGTCGATCTTGAATGTCAAATGGCACGGTTCGGATGTAGTCGAATTTACCTATCGCGACATTGGTGGAAAGAACCACAACGAGCTCCTTTTCCGTGACCGAGAAGCCGACCTGGAAATCCTTGAGGCAGGAGCACCTTGGGCATTCGATAGCAACGGAGAACTATTCAGGCTGGTCTCGGAAGCTTATCGTATCCGCATGGTCTACCTGTTCGATCCCTGGATGGCTGTGCATCTTTCTCTGGTCGAACCCCTCCCCCATCAAATCACGGCTGTCTACGGCGAGATGCTGCCACGACAGCCGTTGCGATTCCTTCTGGCGGATGACCCCGGCGCTGGCAAGACCATCATGGCCGGTCTTTTCATCAAGGAACTTATACTGCGAGGTGACCTACAACGTTGTTTGATCGTGGTTCCAGGAAACCTAGTTGAACAATGGCAGGATGAACTCTTTCAGCGTTTTCACCTGCCGTTTGAAATCCTGACCAATGATCGCATCGCCGCGGCGCGGACCGGGAATGCGCTTGATGAAATGTCACTTGTAATCGCTCGCCTGGACAAACTCAGCCGAGATGAAGACTTGCAAGCCAAATTGGCTCAGACAGATTGGGACCTGATCGTAGTGGACGAAGCCCATAAAATGTCGTCATACCATAGTCCTAAAGATATAGTATAATTAACTAGTATCCTATGTTGGATACAGGTGGATGCGCGGATATTCTTGCTTCGCTGATCCACCCCCCTTATTTCATTTCCCTCAGGAGGAGAAACATGAAACGTACTGTTTATGTACTATTGTCCATGTTTGTTTTGATGAGCATGCTTCTGGCGGCCTGCGGTACCCCGGCCACTGAAGCGCCCCCAGCTGCGGGTGCGACTGCTGTTCCAGCTACGACTGCCGGTCCTGCTTTTGTAGGCGATAAGCTGGCTGCCCCCGACTGCACCTATGGAGGTGAGTTCAAGGCCATTGAGGCTGTCGATGCGTCGACCGTCAAGATCAGCCTGTGCTATCCCGATCCAGCCTTCCTTGCCAAACTTGCCATCCCTGTGTTTGCCATTCAGGACAAGGATTTCCTGAATGCAAACGGTGGTGATTCTATTAAGATGGCCGCTGTCCCCAATGGCACTGGTCCGTATATCTTGAAGGAATGGGTGCAAGGCGACCATATCACCTTTGAGGCCAACCCGAATTATTGGGGGAGTGCGCCCAAGAATCAAACACTGATCTTCCGTTGGTCTGCCGAAGCTGCTCAACGTCTGTTGGAACTGCAATCCGGTACCGTTGACGGCATCTTTACCCCATCTGGTGAAGACTATGCGACCATCCAGGCTGATAAAACCTTGAGCTTACTGCCCTTCCAGACTGGAAACGTTTTATATATCGGCTTAAACAACACGATGCCTCCATTCGACAATGAGAAAGTCCGTCAGGCAATGGCAATGGCGATCGATAAGCAGAGAATTGTCGACTCCTTCTATCCACCCGGTTCCACCGCTGCAGATCAGTTTATTCCTGAAGACTTCAACCCCGGGTTTAGCACCACAGGCGATGGCGCCACATGGTACGATTATGAGCCTGCGGCTGCTAAAGCCCCTTTGGCGGAAGCAGGTTACCCCGATGGTTTCGATTCGAGATTAAGCTGTCTTACCGCGATGTAGTTCGTGTTTATGTTCCACATATCAACCAGGTAGCACAGGACATCCAGGCCCAGCTGGCCGATGTCGGCGTCAAAGTTACACTCGACAAGCAGGAATCTGGTCCGTTCCTTGAGTCCGTATCCAAGGGCACCGAGATTTTCTACTTGAATGGCTGGGGCATGGATTATCCTGACTCAACCAACTTTTATGATTTTCACTTTGCAATGAATTCTCCGCGCTTCGGGACCGAGTTCCCCGATCTCGTCACGGAGATCAAGGCTGCGGCGCAATTGAGCGACCCGGTTGAGCGCCAGAAGATCCCGGTTGCACACGGTACAACAGCCAACGCCTTTAAGGCGAGTGTTGGAAATGTGATTATGGGACCGCTCAACGAAAACTTTACCGATATGACAACCGACTCTGGGCAGGTTGTTTGGATGCAAAGCGCTGAACCGATCACCCTTTGGTGCGGTGATGAGTCTGATGGCGAAACTTTGCGTGCCTGCACACAACTTTATGATGGCCTTGTGGGCTTTGAATACGGCGGTACCAAGGTTATACCAGCCCTGGCAGAAAGCTGGGATTCAAATCCAGAGGCGACCGAATGGACCTTCCACCTGCGCCAGGGTGTCAAGTTCAGCAATGGTGCAGAATTCGACGCGAATGATGTAGTAGCTTCTCTCACTGCCCAGTGGGATACCCAAAATCCGAACCATGTAGGCAGAACTGGCGTTTTTGAATACTTGGCCGGCTTTTTCGGCCAATACCTCAATGCGCCCTAATAGAATTTAACAACCGGAGCCCGATCCCAAGCTTGGGGTCGGGCTCCACTTATACTCGTCGATGTCAAAAGCCTGTCAGTCAGGTTTTTGTGTAGTATTATAGATATTGTTGGATCACCCTTTCAAATGACATCATTTATCACCCGCCGCTTGATTTTGCTCCTGCCCGTGCTTCTGGGCATCGCTTTCATTACGTTTTCCATGACTCGCCTGCTTCCGGGTGATCCCTGTTATGCTGTCATGGGTGAAAAAGCAACAGTTGCGCAATGCGAAGAATATAGCCAACGCCAGGGATTGAATGACCCGCTTCCAATTCAGTTTGTCCATTATTTGAACAATATTGCACATGGCGATTTCGGCCAGTCTTTGAGGAACAACCGCCAGGTTACCGACATCGTGATGGAGCGTCTGCCGATGACGCTGGAAGTAGCCATCGGCGCGACACTGTTTTCGACCACATTTGGCATTTTGCTCGGCATTGTCTCGGCGGTAAAGCGCAACTCTATTATCGATGTGGTTACAATGATGATTGCCAATGTCGGTGTTTCGATGCCAGTTTTCTGGCTTGGTTTGGTGCTGGCTTATGTTTTTACGCTTACTTTCAAAGGCACTCCCTTATGGCTTCCACCATCCGGCAGGCTCACCTCGGGTCTTTCCATCCCGCCCTTGGTGGAAACTTTTAACCTGCAGAACTTGAGCGGCCCCATGTTAACGTTGGTCACGTTTGCATCAAACACCTTCACATTCAATGCGCTCATAACTGGCAATTTCAAGGTGCTGGGGGATGCCTTACGGCATCTGATCCTGCCTTGTGTCGCCGTCGGCACAATTCCCCTGTCCATTATCGCGCGCATGACCCGCTCGAGCCTTTTGGAGGTCTTGGGGCAGGATTATATTCGCACTGCTCGCGCCAAGGGTCTAGGGTTGCGAGTTGTCATCCTTAAACATGCTCTTCGCAATGCAATGCTCCCGATCGTCACCATCGTTGGCCTGTCCATCGGTGGTTTGTTGAGCGGTGCGCCTCTCACCGAAACCGTGTTTTCCTTACCCGGGATGGGCACCCAACTTATTACTTCCATTATGTCTCGTGATTATCCCGTGG
>JAPLGV010000386.1 GCA_026389975.1 Chloroflexota bacterium | reverse complement strand
TTTTTCCTTACTTTTTGGCCGCTTCAGTTCAGAGATTTAATCAAGAAGCAGTAAATTGCTGTAAATCTCTGTATTTTGAGGGTTCAAAGTGCACGTGTTTATGCAAGAAGCAGTAACAACCCATGAATTACAGAGTACTGCATAAATATCCGAACCACAGGGTACTGCGTAAATATTTGAACCCACAAGGTGCTGCGTAAATATCCGAATCAAAATCCTGTTTGATTCAAGCCCTTCAACACAGGAAAGTTCATAGTTTTATGCAAGAAGCAGTATTCGTGTGGATCGTATTGAGGTTTTTCCATGCTTTTACGCCGGAATATCCGGGCCGAAGCTTTGGCAGATACAAACAATCCGGTACAGACGAGTTTCCAATTTTTAGAAAGAAGCAGTATACTATTTGTAATGCTTGAAAGCGCGCTCACCCATCTCGAATGCCCCGAATGCGGGCGCAAATTCAATGCGGACCGGGTGCAGAATTTCTGCGAAGACTGCCGCTCGCCGCTGTTGGCGCGCTACGATTTGACCAGAGTGGCCGCCAGCGTGACCCGCACACAGATCGCCGCCCGTCCGCGCGGACTGTGGCGCTGGGCAGAACTCCTGCCCGTCCGCAAAGAGAAATTCCGCCTGACGCTGGGCGAGGGCGACACCCCGCTCCTGCCCGCCCCGCGCCCGGGTAAAACGCTAAAAATAAAGCACCTTTTCATCAAAGACGAATCCCCCAACCCGACCGGTTCATTCAAAGCCCGCGGCCTGTGCGTGGCCGTCGCGCGGGCGCTGGAACTGGGCCGTAGGGAATTCGTCATCCCCACAGCGGGGAACGCCGGGGGCGCGCTGGCCTTTTATGCCGCCCGCGGCGGTGCCGAGGCACACGTCTTCATGCCAAAAGACGCCCCGCGCACCAACCAGGAAGAAGTCCGGGCTGCGGGCGCGGACCTGCGGCTGGTGGACGGTCTCATCAGCGATGCCGCCCGTCTGGCAGCGGAAGCCGCCAAAGGCAAACGCTGGTTCGACGTCTCGACCTTCAAGGAACCTTACCGCGCCGAGGGCAAAAAGACGATGGGACTGGAACTGGCTGAATCCTTCGGCTGGGAACTGCCGGATGTGGTTATTTACCCCACCGGCGGCGGGACCGGGCTGGTGGGTATGTGGAAGGCCTTCGCCGAGCTGGAGGCCCTGGGCTGGATCGGTCCCAAACGCCCGCGCATGGTGGCGGTCCAAGCCGACGGTTGTGCGCCGGTGGTGCGCGCCTTCCAGAACGGTGCGGAACGTATCGAGACCTGGCAAAACGCTCACACCCTGGCGGCCGGGTTACGGGTCCCGAATGCCTTCGCCGACCGGCTGATCCTGCGGGCCCTGCGAGAGAGCGGCGGGACGGCGCTGGCCGTCAGCGACGCGGAAATTCTGGAAGCGCAGCGTGAAATGGCACAGGCGGAGGGTCTGCTGGCGTGCCCGGAGGGAGCGGCGACGCTGGCAGGTCTGCGTCATCTGGTCAAGAATGGTTGGGTCCGACCGGACGAAACGGTTGTATTATTCAACACAGGAACTGGTTTGAAGTATATTTAATGGACACCTATGGCAGACAAAGAAACCAAGTCAACCTTGGAATTTCTCTACAATGTAAGCCGCGAACTGGCCTCGGCGCTGGAACTGCGCACAGTGTTACAGCGCACTCTGTTCCAATCGCTCAAATACGTGGGCGGTGAACGCGCCAGCATTGTGGTACTGGACGATAACGGCAAAGCCGTTGACTCGGCCATCGTTTACGGACGCAAAATCCATGACCATACCACCCAGCAGTTGCGAGAGACCGTTGAACGCGGCCTGGCCGGTTGGCGGTCAACGGTCACGGCGGAAAGATCTGGGTCGAGGCCGAAGTTGGCAAAGGGTCCAAATTTATCCTGACCCTGCCGGTTGCCAAAGAAATATAGCACTTTCAGGAGAAAGCATGCAGTCCATTGCCACTGATATTTATATTGATGATCAATACCCGGGTGCGACACTCGGAGTGATTTATCTGCCCCACGGGCTGATCCAGATTGACGCACCGCCCTCACCGGAGGATGGGCGCGCCTGGCGCGCCGCCCTGCTGAACCTGGGAGGCGGCTCCGAACGTCTGCTCGTCAACCTCGATGCGCACCCGGATCGGACACTGGGCGCGCGGGCGATGGATTGCACCATCGTCGCACAGGAAAAGACCGCCCACGTCTTCCGCACCCGCCCGACGACCTTCAAGGCCCAGGGCGAGGAAACCGGCGCGGACTGGGAAAGCATCCCCGGCCTGGGAAATATCCGCTGGGTGCCGCCGGAGATCACCTTCAGCCACCAGATGACCATCCACTGGGGCGAATCACCCGTCGTGTTGGAGCACCATCCTGGCCCAACCTCCGGAGCCACGTGGGTCATCCTGCCGGAAGCCAAAGTGGTTTTTGTCGGCGATGCGGTGTTCAAAAACCAGCCGCCCTTCCTGGCCGGAGCAGATCTGCCCGTCTGGCTGGACACGCTGAAGCTCCTGCTTTCCCCCGCCTACCGGAACTGGCTGGTGGTCAGCGGGCGCGGCGGAGTGGTGGCCGCCGACGTGATCCGGGCGCAGAAAGATTATCTTGACCATGTTTTTAATAAAGTCGAAAAGCTGGCCAAGAAAAAATCTGCACCGGAGGCGGTTGAAAATCTCATCACGCCTTTGTTGAATCCGTTCAAAATCCCCGCCAGTCAACTACAAAAATATACCCGGCGCCTGCGCTATGGCTTGCACCGTTATTACGCCCGGCATTACCGTTCAGCCGGCAGCGGAAGCGGCGAGGAGTAATAATCTTGACCCAGAGGGATGCTCCGCATGACAGAGTCATACCAGCCGATCTTTGAAATGACCCGGGGACGCATTGTTGAATCTATCCATTTCGGGGCGGTGGCCGTGGTTGACTCAGGTGGCCGCTTGCTTGCCTGGCTTGGAGACCCGAAAGCATTAACATTCCTGCGCTCCAGCGCCAAACCCTTCCAGGCGCTCCCGTTCATCGAGCGCGGCGGCGACCAGATCTTTCACCTGACGTCAAAAGAAGTGGCTCTCATCTGCGGGTCCCACGATGGCACCGACGAGCACGTTGAGGTGCTCAAAGGCATCCAGGCCAAAGTGGGCGTGCAGGAAAGCGACCTGTTGTGCGGCTTGCATCCGCTGTCGCATGTGCCCACCGTCGAAGCGATGCGGGCTCGCGGCGAAGTTCCCACCCCGAACCGGCACAACTGTTCCGGCAAGCACACCGGGATGCTGGCCGCCGCCCGAATGCGCGGCCTGCCGATTGTGGATTACGTCAATCCCGAACACCCGGTCCAGAAGACCATCCTGGAAACGCTGGCAGAGATGTGCAGCGTCCCGGTGGAGCAGGTCGAAGTGGGCATTGACGGTTGTTCAGCCCCAAATTTTGCCGTCCCGCTCTACAATGCTGCGCTGGGCTTCGCCCGCCTGTGCGACCCGCGCGGTCTCCTGGCGGAACGCGCCACAGCCTGCCGCCGCATCACCCAGTCCATGATGGCAAACCCGCTCATGGTCAGCGGCCCGGGCCGATTCGACACGCGCCTGATGGAAGTCTGCTCGGGGCACATGGTTGTGAAAGGTGGAGCAGAAGGGTACATGCTCTTGGGCATTATGGGCGGTGTGCTGGGTGCCAAATCGCCGGGTGTTGGTATTGCCTTCAAAATCTCCGACGGTGATCTTACAATCCGGAAAGCGAATGGCGAAACCTACAATCGCGTCCGCCCGGCAGTTGCGTTGGAAATCCTGCGACAGATGGGTTACATCAGCGAAAAGGAACTGGAAACGCTGGCAGCCGATTTTGGGCCGGTCAAGCCGGTGACCAACTGGCGCAAACTGGTGGTCGGAGAGGCCCGTCCAGCCTTCACCCTGCAAAGAACCGAACAGCCTGCATGACCGATCTCGAAACACTCGCCCGGCAGGTGCACCAGCGCCTGCTGGATTTTTATGGACAGCCCACCTGGCGCAATCCCCTGCCGCCGGTGGATGAACTCGTCTCGACCATCCTTTCCCAGAATACCAACGACGCCAACCGGGACCGGGCCTTCGAGTCGCTCCGTCAGCGTTTCCCGACCTGGGAACAGGTGCGCGACGCAGTCCCCGGGTCGGTGACCGCCGCCATCCGCCTGGCGGGGCTTGCCAACCAGAAAGGGCCGCGCATCCAGCAAGTCCTGCGAGGAATTTCCGCCGAACGCGGTTCGCTTGATTTGCATTTCCTGAAAGACCTGCCGCTGGAAGAAGCGCGTGCCTGGTTGATGAAGTTCAAGGGCGTCGGCCCGAAGACGGCAGCCATCGTCCTGCTCTTTTCGCTGGGGCGGCCGGCCTTCCCCGTGGACACGCACATTTACCGGGTGACGGGACGCATCGGCCTGCGCCCGGAAAAGATGATGTTGGAGGAAGCGCACGTCCACCTGGAGAAACTTCTCCCGCCGGAAACATATTATGCTGCCCACCTGAACATCATCCGCCTGGGGCGCGAAATCTGCGCGGCCCGCAAACCCGCCTGTCAGCGCTGTCCGTTGCGGGAACTCTGTAATTATGCAAAGTTACCGGAAAATCAATCGGCTGTATAATCAAGATAATATCTTCGCAGGAAAGGAGGTGATGGCGATGCTGTTCAGCATCCGCGAACCTGGTCAGGGAATGTTAGAGTATGCTTTCCTATTTGTTTTGATCGCTCTAATTGTTATTGCAGTTTTACTCATCCTCGGCCCGACCATCGGCAATGTTTTCAGCAATTTGAATAGCAAGCTGATAACCTACTGAAAGACAATCTCCCGCTGTTTTGGCGGGAGATTGGTTTACAGTGTGCTGCGCAAAGATGTGAACCAAAATTGCTGTAATTACCTGTATTTTGATCGTTCAAAGTTAAATTATTTATGCAAGAAGCAGTAAACCCCAAGAAGTTCAAGCAGTCCATCCGGATAGACCGGCGGTTTCCCCGGCCCGAACTCGTCCAACTGCCTCCAGACAGCTTTGAAAGGCTGACTCAACTCATTGCCCTGGAGGGTCTCTTTTTCATACAAGCAGGCGTCGGATAGTCGGCCATCGTAGACCAGGACAACCTGGTGCCCACGCTGGCCTTCGTAAGTGAAGATATTCTCCAGCATGCCCACGTAGCGGATCTCGGTCAGGTCTGCGGCAATCTCCTCGCGGAACTCGCGCCGGACCGTTTCATCACCGCGTTCGCCGAACTCAATCGCCCTGCCCAGCGGGCGGTAGAAGGTCTGGCCTTTCTTGCTGTCATGCCCCTCAGCCACCAGGATGCGGTCGCCATCACGGCAAACGCAGATGGCAATCGGGCGGATTCTCTCTTCTCTCATGGTTCCTCTGGTAGGGGCGACGTATACGTCGCCCCTATGAAATTCTTGCCTGCATGGACCATGGCCCGCTCCACGTTACCGTGACGGGCAGGACTTTGCCGCTCAGGTTTTGGCCGCTTTCTACAAAGACCAGCTTATTGGTCGGCGTGCGGCCGCGCCAGCGTCCTTTGACCTTGTTTTCGAACAGCACTTCGACCTTTTGACCAAGATAACGGATATTGATCTCAGCGCTGATTTTCTCCTGTAAATCTTCCAGCAGGCGGAAGCGGCGCATCTTCTCTTCTTCCGGCACATCATCGGGATACAGGCGCTCCGAAACCGTGCCGGGCCGCGGCGAGTAGCGCGCCAGGTGTGCCACATCCAGACGTAAATCTTCAAGGAGCCGGTAGGTTTCCATGAACTGCGCCTCGGTCTCGCCGGGAAAGCCGACGATAATATCGGTGGCGATCGAACAGCCGGGGATGCGCGCGCGAATTTTCGCCACAATGCGGCGGTAGTCAGTCTGGGTGTAGCCGCGGCGCATATTCTTCAGGATTTCGTCATCGCCTGCCTGAATGGGAATTTCGATATGCGGCATCACTTTGGGCAGTTCCGCCACGGTATCCATGAGTTCTTCGCCAAAATAATTCGGGTGAGAGGTAAGGAAGCGGATGCGTTCCAGACCTTCGACTCGCTCCAGCCTTCGCAGCAGCGTTGCCAGGTTCAGGCCCTCGGGCTGGTCATTCCCGTAGCGATCCACGATCTGACCGAGCAGGGTAATCTCTTTTACGCCCTGCGCGGCGAGTGAACGGGCTTCGGCTGCAATCTCATCCGCGGGGCGCGAACGTTCGGCTCCGCGCCGGGATGGGATGATGCAGAACGTACAGGCGTGCGAACAGCCCAGCACCGCAGGCAGATGGACGGAAACGGTCTTGCCGCGCTCCTGCTCCGGCAGGACGATATCCCCGTCCATAACGGCGAACCGGTCCCCGGTCTCGCGCGCTTCGAGCACCCGCGC
>JAPLGV010000372.1 GCA_026389975.1 Chloroflexota bacterium | reverse complement strand
GGCTGTATTGGTGACCTGAGTCACCAATAGGCGAAATAAAAGACGCCCGAATGGGCGTCGTACAGCTCCTCGCCGAGGATTTGAACCTCGAACCTAGCGGTTAACAGCCGCCCGCTCTGCCGTTGAGCTAGCGAGGAAGGCAGGCGGGATTATATAGTCAACGATGTACTCTGTCAAGTCGCTTGTGGAATCGCTTGTGGAATCGTGTCGCTTGTGGAATCGCTTGTGGAATCTGTCGCTTGTGGAATCGGGCGTCTTGTTGTATAGTTTGAGAAACTTCGCGAGAGGGAAACATCATGAATGAATCATCCAAACCCGTCTATCGCATCACCGACCTGGCCGCTGACGAACGTCCGCGCGAACGGCTGGCGCAGTTGGGCGCGCAGGCGCTCTCGACCGCGGAACTGCTGGCCATCCTCCTGCGAGTCGGCGTGCCCGGGGAGAATGCCGTCCAGGTGGGGCAGCGCCTGCTGAGTAAATTTAAAAATCTGGCAGGATTGCACCGTGCTCCCTTCGAAGAATTGTGCGATCAGCATGGGATCGGTGAAGCCAAGGCGGCCCAAATCAAGGCCGCCATCGAACTGGGCCGGCGGCTGATGGTCGAGTCCCCCGACGAGCGCCCAACGGTCAATAGCCCGGCGGATGCGGCCGCGCTGCTGGCCTACGAAATGTCAGCACTGGAGCAGGAGCACCTGCGCGTCATCCTGCTCGACACGCGCAACCGGGTGCTGGACATCGTCGAAGTCTATAAAGGCTCGGTCAATTCGTCACAGGTGCATGTGGGGGAGCTGTTCAAACCCGCCATCCGGCGCAATGCCAGCGCGCTGATCGTTGTCCACAACCATCCCAGCGGGGATCCGACTCCCAGCCCGGACGATGTGACGGTGACGCGCGCCATTGTCCAGGCCGGGAAACTGCTGGATGTGGATGTGCTCGACCACATGGTCATCGGGCAGGGGAGATGGGTATCGCTGAAAGAACGAGGGTTGGGGTTTGTATAAATGATTGACCGGCACTTTGAAATGCCGGTCAAATTGTGATTTATTTATAATTTGCTGCCAGATAATCAATCAGCGTTTGCTGTTCCTGCGAATCGAGCTGCGCTCCATTGCTGACCATGCGTTCCACCGTGGTGGTCCACTCGGCGGCTGTCTTATGCGCCGAAGTAACGCGATCCGTTGAGTGGCAAACGGAGCAGCGCTCCTGCAGCAGCGTCTGGCCAGCGGAGGAACCGCCGGAAGAAGTTGCAGGGGTGGTATTGCTTGTCCCGCAGGAAGCCAGAAGTGTTCCAATGAGCAGGATCAAAAGAAGAATGCTGATAAAGGAAATTGTATGCTTGTTCATGTGATGCTCCTATAGAGTGAATTACAAGGTACTGCGTAAATATATGAACCCAAATTGCTATAATAACCTGTATATTAATCGATAAATGTTCATAGTTTTATGCAAGAAGCAGTATATCTCGTCTTACGTCACACGCCATACTTTATACCAAAATTCTGAAATTCTCCTCTCGCGGTTTCCCATACAATCCTCGCTTCGCTCGGAACGATGGCTCGCAACGACAGATTCAAATTAATTTTAGGAAAAGCTTTGTCGCGCGGACCCTCGGCCACCGTCTCCAGCGTGTCATAACCCACATTGCGTACCCAGCCGGTGAGGCCGGACAGCACTCCGGATTGCTGGACGAAGGAGCGGAAGCCCACGCCCTGTACGTGTCCCGTCACCCAGATGTGAATGCGTACCGGGTCACCCGGTTTTGGCTCTGTCATGGTGTTTCTTCTTTTACATATGAGTCCATTGCAAAAAGGTCTTTAACACGAAGGACAGGACGTACACAAAGGATAAATGATAAAGGCTTTTCCTTCGTGCCCACCTGCCCCCGGTCTTTGGGGGTTCGTGACCTTTGTGTTTAGATGGTTTTTGCAGTAGAGTCACATATTCAAGCCCAGCCGCCAGAACGTGGAATCG
>JAPLGV010000042.1 GCA_026389975.1 Chloroflexota bacterium | reverse complement strand
CTTCAAGAAAGGCGGTGGGCCAGACCAGCCTGAGTTCTTCCTGCCGTTCGAACCAGGCCGCGAATTGTTCACAGTCGTTCTTCCCGACAACCACACCGTCAATATGGCGCTCAACGATTCCTTCATTCGCAAGAAGCTCTATCCGGCCGACGCCCCACACGTCACCGTTCTCTCCCTGCAAGACATCGGCACCTTTTAGCAAGGATGAAGCAAGAAAAAGGCTAAAGAAACATGAGCGACCAACCCCAAGCCCATCTTCGACAGTTTGAAAAGCTGGACCCCTGATATAGAACGACTTGCGAAGACATAAAATGTTCTTGGCACTACATTTTCCGGTTTCCAGGATTCTGATCATGCCTTCTCGCGTAGCGTGGGTGGCAGGGCGACTCCTGCGGCCATGAAAGCCTTGTGCGCATCACCAATCACCTGGCTGCGAAGAACGAAACGTTTACCCTGAAACAACGCCTCGACTTCGTGGAGGTTATCCAAGCCGCGCAGGATTTCGGCCCACTCCCAAGTCTCGCCTTTTTGCTCCAGGCGCTGCTCCAGGGCGCGTTTGAGGAGCAAGGCCAGAAAACTGCAGAACACATGGCCGCGAATCGTCTCGTCGCGTTTGTGATAGATGGGACGCGTTTCCAAAATCGATTTCATCGTGCGGAACATAGTCTCCACCATCCACAGCTCTTTATAGGCTAAGGCGATGATCTCGGGTTCGTCGGCCAGGTTGGTCTGTAAAACCCACTTGCCATCGTAGCGGGCTTCTTCCTTGACCTTCTCCTCGTCCAGCGTGAAGTGCTCCCCCTCGGTGGCCTGGAGATACTTTCGGTAGCCCTTGTTCCCAATGAGATCTTTGTCCCCCCGCTTCAGTTGCTTGCGTAGGTGCTCGACGATGGCTTTGCGGTCGGCCGCATCCTTGCGACGTTGTTCTTCATTTAAGCAGACGATATAGCGACGGTCCTCGATGACCACCTCTTTGACTTTCAACGGCGAAGGATCTTTGGACCCCTGGCGCTCGGGAGTAACTTCCTGGTAGCGACCGCGGTCGGCCAAGACCCGTTCGCTCACTTCCTTCACCGCCCGCATGCGCGCACCTAAGATATAGTCACAGTCCATCGCTTCCGATTCCAACGCCGTGATCGTGTCCACGCTGATCATGCCGCGATCCGCCACGATGGTCACTCGCCGCACTCGAAACCGCTGCCGTAATCGATTGACCACCGGCAGGAGCGTCGTGACATCCGCCGTATTCCCTGGCCACAGTTCACAACACAACGGCCAGCCATGCACATCCAGCACCAATCCCACGACCATCTGAGGCAGATCCGGTCGATGATCTTTGCTCTTGCCGTGTTGTCCGATTTCCTCGCCACCCTCGCCCTCGAAATAAATCGAGGTGGTATCGAAAAAGACGAGGTCGATCGCGCTGAACAGATCCCGGCGCTGATCGAACAGTTCCTCTTCGATCTTATCTTTGGTGCATCGCGGTGTCTTCAAAACTCGCGCTCCCGGCTCGTCGCCCAGCGGTTCGCCGAGAAAGGCCATGGCGCGATAGAGATGGTGCAGTTCCAGTTCCTCCGTTCCAGGTAGCCGATAGGCTTCGCGCCATCGCTCCGCCGCCCGATCACTGCCGGAAGCAAATAACCGATGGATCACGGTCAAATAAACGGCGCGCTCGACGTCGAACTCGAAGCGACGAGATTCCAGCGCTCGCTTGAGGATGGTTCCCAGCTGCAAGGCTTCCCACAAGCGGCTAAACACCAGGTCCGGACCGACTCGCTGCACCTGCACCGGTTCGGTCTGACCGGCGGCATGCGCATCGATGACCGCCAGCTTTTCGCAAAAGCGCAGGCCGGAGCGCAGCAGCGCTTCCAACTGCCCCGAAGATTGGAGAACGTCGAGCCGTCCGACAGTGCTCAACACGCGCTGATGCACCTGACCCTTCTCGCGAAAGCTCTCGACGATTTGCAGGTAGGCATACGGGCCGGTGCGTTTGACACGAAAATACATAGTGCCGTTCTTTTCCTCTACTTATATCCGACCTTGCCACTACGGGCGCAATAGCCAACTGCGAGACTGAATCAGAATTTGCCACTACATTTCAATTTCGTCGCGGATCGATATGCGAATTCGTTGGGGTTTTCTCGGACTTTCCAGCGAATCCGCCTCCGAACTGTAGAAGACGGGTTTGAAATGGGCTGGGGCTGGCCCTGTACCACGGTTATTCAAACTCAATCGGCCTATCATTGACGACGGTTATCATGGCCTAGCGTCGTTTCATCTTAAATCCGGCAGTTGATGAACCACAAAGAACCCAAAGGTCACAAAAATGAGAAATTGCGTCAGAATTGGTTCTCACCCGTCCAGTGACTGCAAGCGTTTGCTTTGACTATTTGAAGATCGCCGGTATCGGTTAGTGATTCATTATTTATTTTTGCCGAGAGGGAAGCAATTTGAGATTGCTGTTCCTGAATGGCCTTGACCAGATAAATATCAAGATTGGAAAGATTAGTATCAAGATAACCGTCTTTACCAGTATTGACCATTTCCGGGAAAACCTGTTGCAATTCTTGAGCAATGAAACCGGTTATTTGTCTATCTTTTGAGCCTGTGTAGCCGGTTGTTTGATAATACAGATCATTGTAGTTAAAGGTGGCAGGCTTCAATTGGGTAATTTT
>JAPLGV010000110.1:12207-16909 GCA_026389975.1 Chloroflexota bacterium | reverse complement strand
GCTTCTGCGCGCGTCGAGGTGCTTTCTCCCAGGTGGTCCAGCGTGGCATTGATCCCATTTGCGTTGAGTTCACGAACGGCATTGATTGCATCTCCGATCGTGGTCCCCGCTACAAACCGGCTGGCTATCTGCCAGGCAAATTTCCAGCCAACGACCAACCGCTGCGCCCAGGTAGCCTTGGAAAGGTAGATCAAAAAAGATCGGAGCATGTGTTCCTTGTTCGTGGATTTATGAACTATTGCAGTACGATTGTAGCACAACTGCTCACGGCGAGTGTGTTATACTTTTTACCCGTAAGGCATGATGAATATCACTAATTTGGTTTTCTTGGAGGTACTGTGAGATTACGCGGTTCTTCCCTTTACCTGCGCGGAGTTTCACTGGTTTTTATATTCCTGACGGCTGTTGTGACAGTCATCCAGGTGGTGCAATACAGCATTTCACGGGCCAACTACCCACCCGATATGACCATCGGCAACGTTCCCGTCGGCGGACTGGACCCTCAGTCTGCAGCGCAAAGACTGCTGCAAGTCTACGCCCTGCCGGTCGAAATTCATTACGGCGATGCGACCATTGACCTGGACCCCAGTCTGATTGGTTATCAACTGGATATCGAAAGCATGCTGGCCGCCGCCGACTTGCAGCGCACCGGAGCATCCTTCTGGGGCGGATTCTGGGACTACCTGTGGAACCGTCGTTCCCCCACACGTCAAATTCCGCTGGTTTCGTCCTACTCAGATGCCCGCCTGCGCGCATACCTGGTAGACGAAATCTCCGCCCGCTATGACCAACCACCCACACCTGCCCAGCCAATCCCCGGAACGGCCAACTTCACCCCAGGCACGCCCGGCCGAACCATGGATATTGACCGCGCGGTTGGACTTATCGAGAGCGCCCTGCAATCTCCAGACCAGCGCACAATCATCCTCGCTTCCCAGAGCACGGCCGCGGGTCGCCCGTCCCTTGAAACTCTGCAAATCCTGCTCAAACAGCTTATTGACCAGAGCGGTTTCGACGGCCTGGTAGACCTTTACTTCCTCAACCTCCAGACACAGGAAAACATCCACTTCGCATACCAGGACGGACAGGATATTTCAGTAAACCCGGATATTGCTTTCACAGCCGCCAGCACGATAAAAATTCCGATCATGATTTCAGTTTTCCGTCAATTCAATAGCCAGATTAGCGCTGATCTTGATGCCCAGTTGTTTGACATGATTGCCCATTCCCAGCTCGAAGCATCCGACAGCTTGATGGCCGCCATAGACACGGGGCGTGGACCGCTGGTGGTCACCGAGACGATGCAAAAACTCGGCCTGGACAACACCTTTATAGCCATGTATTTTGCGCCCGGCTCCATCCCGTTGCAGCACTACACCACACCGGCAAATTCCCGTCTCGATATCAACACGGACCCGGATACCTTCGTCCAGACCACGCCCTCCGAGATGGGTGTCCTGCTCGAAGATATTTACCTGTGCGCCCAGACCGGAGGTGGTTCTCTGGTGGCGGCCTTCCCCGGTCAGATTGACCAGGCTGCCTGCCAGCAGATGATCCAATATCTGCAGGAAGACAAACTTGGTGCGTTGATCCAGGGCGGCGTCCCGGAGGGGACAATCGTTGCCCACAAGCATGGCTGGGATATCAATATGAACCAATTCAGCGATGCCGGTATTATCTACACACCGGGCGGCAATTACATCCTGACCATCTATGTCTATCATCCAGTGCAGGCACTCTGGGATATTGTCTCGCCCCTATACGCTGAACTCTCACGGGCAGTTTACAACTACTTCAACCTGCCTTTGCAGTAAAGACCACCCCGCCATCAAATTGATGGCGGGGCTTTTTACTAAAGTTTTTTGGGAATCGATTTGGCGTTGGGATTTCTTTCCCTATATCATGAAATTTCCCAAAGACCCATTATTGAAAACTATCTGTCCGAAGGGTAATCAGTATATAATCAGATTATGAGCCAGACCTTGAGTCTCTACCGTCTCCAGCAGACCGATAGCCAGATAGACCGCGCCCAGGCCCGCCTGCAAGCCATCCAGAAAACGCTGGACGATGATGCCGAACTGCGTCTAGCCAATGAACGGGCCGATTCAACGAAAGCCATCTGCCAATCCGGTGACCGGGCCTTGAAACAGGCCGAGGCTGATGCACAGAGTCAGCGCATCAAAATCGAACAAACCGAGGCCAGTCTCTACGGCGGCAAGGGCCACAGCCCAAAGGAATTACTGGATTTACAAAACGATGTAGCTGCTCTCAAACGCCACCTGGTCACGCTGGAAGACATCCAACTGGAAGCCATGCTTGCCGCGGAAGAAGCCATGTCTACCCACCAGGCCGCTCAAGCAAACTTCCTGGTTGCCCAAAGTCATTCGGCAGAACAAAACCGGGGTCTGCACGAGGAACAGAACACACTCCAAAAAGAACTGGAAAAACTCTTCGCTGAACGCGCCGCGGTGGCCGGACCGATCCCGCCAGATACGCTCGGTCTATATGACCAACTACGCCAGCAGCGGCGTGGCCTCGCGGTAGCCGTCATCAGCGAAAACTCATGCTCCGCCTGCGGCTCTGGATTATCCGCGGCACAAATGCAATCCTCCCGTGCCTCCGGGCCAATGGCACTCTGCCCGTCTTGCGGGCGAATCCTTTACGGAAGTTAACTCCTGATCGACCTGCTGGCCGAAACCAGGACCTGGGTCACGCACCAGCCGCGCTCGAACATGAACAATGGCGTGGGTGTCGCACCCGTCAAAACGATGCTCCGCTCCAGGGTCCGGCTCGGGTTCGGCAATGACAGTTTTTTCTAACGCCATGTGGGAAGAGTGGAAAGCCGCCTATCTGGTCCACAAAGTCTGGCACCGCGACCCGCGCCGCATGGTCGGCACGGATGTGGCCCAGATGGCTGTCTATAACAACGCCGCGCTGGCAAAGAATTTCTTTCCCAAGACACCACTCGGTCAGATAGCGCCAGGCGCGTCGGCTGACCTGATATTCGTGAATTACCACCCCTACATAGCGCTAACTGCAGATAACCTGCCACGGCATATCATCTTCGGCTTTCACGAGAGCATGCTTACAACAACGATAGTGAACGGGAAAATCCTGATGAAAGACCGCCAACTGCTCACGCTGGATGAAGAATCGATTTCCATAAAGGCAAAAACACTCGCGGACCAGGTTTGGAAGAGATACCGGGAGAATTTGAAATGAGTAATACCACCATCCTGATGACCGTCGCTGTGCTCGGCGGGACCGGCAAAGAAGGCAAAGGTCTCGCTTATCGTTGGGCAAAAGCCGGATACCGGGTATTGATCGGTTCGCGCTCACCGGAAAAGGCCCAGGCGGCAGCCGTCGAACTGACCGATCTGCTCGGCGGCGAAGCCGCAATCGAAGGGGCCGCCAACCTGACCGCTGCTCAGCACGCCGATATCGTCGCGCTGGCCGTCCCCTACGCCGCCCACCGCGAGACGCTGGAGACGGTCAAGGATGCTCTAAAAGGCAAAATCTTGATTGATGTGACCGTGCCGCTCGTCCCGCCAAAAGTGACCAAGGTGCAGATGCCGCCGGCCGGCAGCGCTGCGCAGGAAGCGCGCGAAATCTTGGGAGAAGAAGTGCAAGTGACCTCCGCTTTCCAGAATATTTCGTACGAACATCTCCTGCAAGATGGACCGGTCGAATGCGACGTGCTGGTGACCGGCACGAGCAAGGAAGCGCGTTCCGAGACGCTGAAACTGGTCGCCGCGGCCGGACTCACCGGCTGGGACGCCGGTCCAATAGAGAATTCGGTCGTGGTCGAAGGTATGACGAGTGTGTTGATTGGCATTAATAAACAATATGGGAGCACATCTGCCGGAATCCGCATTATTGGAGTACAGGCACCAGCCCAGGAACCATGACACTGACCTTCACCCCCCTCCCCCAGATGCCTCTTATCTGCCTCGGTGATAACCTGGCGGATATGCTTCTGGCCTCCTTGCAAATCGCCCGCATCACACTGGAAGACGGCGACATTATTGTCGTGTCGCAGAAGATTGTCAGCAAAGCCGAAGGACGGCTGGTTAATTTGGCAACCATCACCCCTTCGAAAGAAGCCATCGAATTGGCAAAGCGCAGCGAAAAGGACCCGCGCCTGGTCGAACTGATCCTGCGTGAGAGTAAAGAAGTCTTACGCGTCCGCCCTGGAACGATCATTGTGGAGCACCGGCTGGGTTTCATCTGCGCCAGCGCTGGGATTGACCACTCCAACGTTCGGGGGGAAGATGGCAATCCCGAAGACTGGGTGCTGCTCCTGCCCGAGGACCCAGACCGCTCTGCCCTCGAAATCCGGCGCAAAATAAAAGTTGCCACAGGCAACCGCATCGGCGTGATGATCATCGACTCACATGGGCGCGCCTGGCGGTTGGGCACGATTGGCACGGCAATTGGCATTTCCGGTCTGCCCGGCGTGGTGGACAAGCGCGGCTGGCAGGACCTGTTTGGATATCGGCTCAAGATCACCATCGTCGCCGCGGCAGACGAACTGGCAGCGGCCGCCTCTCTCGTCATGGGCGAGGCTGCCGAAGGGATCCCCGCTGTCCACGTACGCGGCTTCCCCTACCCTCTGCGCGAAAGCTCGCTAACTGAATTGATCCGATCAAAAGAAAACGACCTGTTCCGATAAAAGGAATCGGCAGATGAATGCGTACCTTTG
>JAPLGV010000110.1:0-12200 GCA_026389975.1 Chloroflexota bacterium | reverse complement strand
AATGAATCCGGGCGATTTCTGGCGATATCGCGAACGGCTGGTCGCCGAGAGCCGCGTCATCATTGACCGCCCGAAAGGCTCGCACCATCCCCATTACCCGGACATCGTCTATCCATTGGACTACGGCTATCTCGATGGGACTACTTCCGGCGACGGCAGCGGGATCGACGTCTGGGCCGATGCGTCCGGGACCCGCGACTTGTCCGCCGTTATTCTGACGGTTGACCTGCACAAACGCGCCGCCGAGATCAAAATCCTGCTTGGTTGTTCCGAGGATGAAATCCAGACCATTCTCGAGTTCCATAACGAAAACGACATGCGGGCGACGCTTGTCCACAAACCAAAGGAGTAAAAATGAAGAATATCCCTGAAACCCACCTCGACCTTCTGACGGATGAGAAGAAAGCCTTTCTCTATCTGGCAACCCTGATGCCCGGCGGCGCACCGCAAGTAACGCCCGTCTGGTTCAACACCTACGGTGAGTATATCCTCATCAACTCGGCGAAAGGTCGCGTCAAGGACCGCAACATGCGCACCCGTCCGCAGGTGGCGCTGTGCATCCAGGACCCGTCCAATCCCTACCGCTACCTACAAATCCGCGGTAAGGTGGTTGAATTCACGTCCGATGGTGCGGACGATCACATCGACGCGCTGGCGCTCAAGTATCAAGGCGTGCCCAAGTACCCTTATCGCCAGCCGGGCGAACAGCGCGTCATGTACAAAATTCGGATTGAAAAAGTAGACGCCCACGGATGAAAATTGTTGCCCTCGCCGGCGGTGTCGGCGGGGCGAAACTGGCCGACGGTCTCGCTCAACTCCTTCCGCCTGAAAACCTGACCATTGTCGTGAACACCGGCGACGACTTCGAACACCTCGGTCTATACATCTCTCCGGACTTGGACACCGTCTGCTACACGCTGGCGGGACTGGTCAACCCGGAGACCGGTCGGACTGGTTCCACCTGGGCGACCGGGATCTGGCAACGCACATCGAGCGCACTCAGCGCTTGCGGGAAGGCCAGCCGCGCAGTCAAATCACGCGTGACTTCTGCCGCGCCTGGAGCGTGCGGCAATCCGTCCTGCCGATGAGTGACCAGCCCGTGCGCACAATGCTGGATACCACGGAAGATGGCGAACTGGCTTTTCAGGAATATTTCGTCCATCGGAAATGCGAACCTAAGGTGAAAGGATTCCGCTTCGCCGGGATCGAGATGGCCCGGCCTGCTCCGGGAGTTCTGGAAGCAATTGAGCAGGCCGACGCGGTTGTGGTCTGCCCGTCCAATCCGTGGGTGAGCATTGACCCGATTTTAGCGGTTGCAGGCCTCCAGTCTGCCCTCGCCGCGAAACTTGTCATCGCTGTCTCCCCAATTATCGGCGGGCAGACGGTCAAGGGTCCGGCGGCGAAAATGTACACCGAGTTGGGCGTCCAGCCCTCGGCGCTGGCGGTTGCCCGTCATTACGGTAAAATCCTGTCCGGTTTCGTCCTGGACAGAGTGGATGCAAATCTGGCGCAAAATATTTCAATTCCCACATGGATTACCAACATCCTGATGAAAAATCAAGATGACCGGCGAAGTCTAGCCCAAGATGTGCTAAACTTGATTCAAACCTTATGACTATCTGGGCCATCGTCCCTGTAAAACCATTGCGGCGCGGAAAATCGCGTCTGGCCGGTATGCTGACGGAAGATCAGCGCACCCGCCTGAATCGTTACCTGCTCGAGCATGTTCTGACCACGCTCAAAGAGGTACCGGAAATCGAGCACACCCTGGTTGTCAGCCGCGACCCAGCGGCGCTGGCCCTGACGCGCGAGATGGGCGGGCGTACCGTTCTGGAGGATGGCGCGCCGCAGTTCAATACCGCCATCAAGCGCGCCACGATTGTCGCCAAGGCACAGGGCGCACACGCGGTGCTCGTCCTGCCCGCTGACCTGCCGCTCATCAAGCCAACTGACCTGAAAGCCCTGCTGAAACGCGGCAAGAAACCACCGGTGGTGGTCATTGCCCCGGACCGGCGACAGGATGGCACGAACGGATTGTTCGTCAATCCCGCCGGGCTGATCGAATACGGCTACGGACCTGGCTCGTTCCAGTGTCACAGTGAACGGGCAACTGAGGCTGGGGCGCGGCTGGAAATCATCGACTGCCCCAATATCGCCCTCGATCTGGACCTGCCTGAGGACCTGGAAGCCCTCGGCGGGATGGAAATGCTCGGGCTTGTTTGATAGAACTCGATGGACGCACTACCACTGGCACACGCAGGCGTGCCCTTTGCTTTTTAAAATGCTATAATAAAGACAGGTTGTCAGACATTTACAAATCAAAAGCTTAATTCCACAAAATAACCAATCCAGAGGTGCTCCATGGAGAATGCAAAAGTCAACTCGCTTGTCATGACGCCCGCGCAACTCCAGACGGAATTACTGCGCTGCGAGTACTGCGAGGAGAAACCCTGCAAGGAGGCCTGTCCCGCCCACTGCTCGCCGGCCGATTTCATCATGGCGGCACGCGTCGGGAATGCCTCGGACATCCGCCGCTCTGCGGCAGAGATCATGCATGCCAATCCGCTGGGCGGAGTCTGCGGGATGGTCTGCCCGGACACCCTATGCATGGCCGCCTGCACGCGCAATAAATTCGACGGACCGATCAATATCCCGCTCGTCCAGGCGACCATCGTCGATATGGCTAAGAACCTGGGAGGCATCCCGGAATTCTCCATATCGAAACCGGATGGGAAGAAAGTGGCCGTTATCGGCGGCGGTCCGGCCGGACTGGGAGCCGCAGCCGCCCTGGCCCAGATGGGCTATGCGGTGGAGATCCTGGAGGCGGCTGACCGGCTCGGCGGAATGGCAAACCTGATCCCCGACCACCGCCTGGAGAAGAATATCGTCGAGACGGACATCCAGTTTATCCTGACACTGGGGAACATCCAGGCCAAAACAGGAACCAGAGTTGACGATCCGAAAGCACTGCTCAGAAAAGGATATGATGCAGTCTGCGTCACGACCGGTCTGTGGAAGCCAATCGAACTCGGCATCGAGAACGAAGACCTGGCGGTCAGGATGGTTGACCTTCTCGCGCGTCCGTCTGCACACCAATTCGACGGGCGAGTGGCGGTCATCGGCGGCGGGGCGACGGCCGTCGACTGTGCCATCACGGCCAAGCAACGCGGCGCAAAGCACGTCGAGCTCTTCATGCTAGAGAAGCTCTCGGAGATGCCGCTGACCGCAAGGGAACGCAAGGAACTGCTGGACTTCGATATCGAGGTCAACGGCCGCATCCGCCTCAGCAAGATCGTCAAGGACGGGAAGAAAATCTCAGGTGTGGAGACCGTCAAGGTGGAACTCCCCGAGGGTAAAGCCTTCAGCCCGGCGGAGGTCCACAACGTGACGGGATCGGAGAGCACGCGGACAGGCTTCAGCGCGGTCGTCATCGCCATCGGGATGCGCTCGGCGCTGCCGCGCGAGCAGGCCGAGGGCCTGTTCTACGCCGGCGACATGCTGACCGGCCCGAAGACGGTTGTACAGGCTGTTGCCTCCGGCAAGAACGCGGCGCTTGAGATCGACGCCTATCTCAAGGGCGGGAAGAAGCTGGTCATCGAGAAACCGACCAAATCCTACTATGTCCTGCCCGGCTACGACCCGCTGCCCGTCTCCCTGGTGACCGATTTTTTTGGCCGGCCGATCATATCCCCGTATCTTATCTCTGCCTCCCCGTCCACTGATGGGCTGGAGCAGATGACCAGGGCCTACGAAGCAGGCTGGGCCGGCGGGGTGATGAAGACCGCCTTCGACAACGTCCCGATCCACATTCCGGGCGAGTACATGTTCGCCTTCAACCCGCTGACGTATGGCAACTCAGACAACGTCTCCGGCCACCCGCTCGACCGCGTCTGCCGCGAGGTGGAACAACTGGTCAGGGAGTGGCCCGACCGGTTGACAATGGCCTCTACAGGCGGCCCGGTGACGGGTCACGACGAGAGCGACGCGGCCGGCTGGCAGTCCAACACGAAGAAACTGGAAGCGGCCGGGGCGATGGGTATCGAGTACTCGCTCTCCTGCCCACAGGGCGGCGATGGGACCGAGGGCGCCATCGTCTCGCAAAACGCGGCCCTGACCGCCAGGATCATCGACTGGATCATGCAGGTCGGCGATCCGGACATTCCCAAGCTGTTCAAGCTGTCCGCCGCCGTGACCTCCATCGTGCCCATCCTGCGTGCCATCCGCAAGGCGCTCGACAAATACCCGACTAAAAAGGCGGGTATCACACTGGCAAATTCCTTCCCCACCCTGGCATTCCGCCCTGCTGAAGGCCGTCCATGGGATGAGGGCGTCGTCGTCGGGATGAGCGGCGAGGGCGTCACGCCCATCTCCTACCTGACGCTGGCACAAGCCGCCCCGGAAGGTCTCGAGATCTCAGGCAACGGCGGCCCGATGAATTACAAAGCAGCCATGGACTTCCTGGCGCTGGGTGTCAAGACCGTCCAGTTCTGCACCATCGTCATGAAGCAGGGCTACGGCATCCTACATGACCTCGAATCGGGCACCTCCTTCCTGATGCAGGAACGCGGCATCCGCTCGATGAGAGAACTGGTCGGCATCGCCCAGCCGCACCCCATCACCGACTTCATGGCACTCACGCCGGTCAAGAAAATCTCGGAGGCCAGCCCGCTCCTGTGCGTCTCGTGCGGCAACTGTGCCCGCTGTCCGTACCTGGCGATCATGCTTGACGAAAAAGGCCTGCCGCACACCGACCCGGCGCGCTGCATCGGCTGCTCAATCTGCGCCAAGAAATGCTTCACCGGCGCCATCGGCATGCGCGTCCGCAGCGCCGAGGAACTCTCTGTTTTGAAAGAACAATAGGAGACGAACAATGACCACTCGTTTCGAGAACGGAATTGTCGTCACGCTGGGAGAAAAGAACCGCGTCTTGTGGAACGCGACGGTCGTGACCGACGGGGAACTGGTCACCGCGGTGGGCGATTCGGCCGAAATGAAACGCCGCTTCCCGGAGGCCGAATCCGTCGACTGTTCCGGGCAGATCGTCCTCCCCGGCTTCATCTGCGCCCATCACCACTTCTATTCCACTATGGCGCGCGGTATGTCCATCCCTGGGGAGCCGGCGGCCAACTTCGTGCAGATCCTCGAACGGCTGTGGTGGAAAGTGGACCGGGCGCTGCTCGAGGAAGACATCCTCCTTTCCGCGCAATTGCCCCTGATCGACTGCATCCGCAACGGGACGACGACTGTCATCGACCACCACGCCTCCCCGTCCATGCGGGACGGCTCGCTCGACTTGATCGAAAAAGCCGTCCGGCAGGCAGGTATCCGCGCCTCGCTGTGTTACGAGGTCTCCGACCGCAACACCCCCGGCGGCGGGGTGGAGGAGAATGAACGCTTCATCAAGAAGGTCGGCAAAGGCGACGGCCAGATCGCGGCCATGATGGGCCTGCACGCCTCATTTACCCTGTCGGATGTGACCCTCGAGCAGTGCGTCGTCATCGCCAGGGATGCCGGTGTCGGCTGCCACATTCATGTGGCCGAGGATGCCGCCGACCGTGAGGACTCGCTCGCCAAATACAACCTGCCCACGGTCAAGCGCCTGGACAAGCTTGGCTTGACCGGGGAAAAATCCATTTTCGTCCACTGCGTTCACATTGACGATTCCGAGATGGACATCCTCGCCTCCACAAAGACGACAGTTGTCCACAATCCCGAGTCGAACATGAACAACGCAGTCGGGGTCACGCCGCTGCTTAAATTGCTGAAGAAAGGCGTGTTGGTCGGCCTCGGCACTGATGGCATGGGCTCAGACATGCTCGCCCAGATGCGCTGCGCCTACCTGCTCCACCGCCTGGCGAACCACGACCCGCGCGTGGCGTTCCTGGAAGCACCCCAACTCCTGCTCCAGAACAACGCCCGGATTGCCGAGCGCCAGTTCGGCCTGCGGCTGGGAGAGATCTCCGAGGGCCGTCCCGCCGACCTCGCCATCCTCGACTACCAGCCCCCCACCCCGCTCAGCGAGGCTAACTTCCTCGGGCATCTCATCTTCGGCCTGGTGGACGCGACGGTCGACACGACGGTCTGCAGGGGGAAGATCCTGATGAAGGGCAAGAAAATCATTAGCATGGACGAAGAGCGTCTTGCCGCCCGCTCACGCGCACTCGTCCCGCAAATGTGGAAGAGATTACAGGAACTACACTAATTCGTGTCGTTGCGAGGCGGCGTTCTTCCGCCGAAGCAACCCCCACGCGAGCGAACAGAACGATACAGTTGGAGATTGCTTCGTCGGTCTTCGTTCGCGTCACTTACTCAGACCTCCTCGCAACAACACACTAAATTCGTAACTTCTCAAATAATGGGGTTTGGGGGTTCGCAAGCGGGCGAAGCCCGCTTGCGAACCCCCAGCTTTCCCCCGATTATTGAGAAGATACCTAAATTCTTATTGGTAGAAGGATGGATGGTTATGGAACGCGTTGCACTTTACCTGCAAGATTCGCACGACCTGCGTGACGGGCTGGACTGCGTCCGCTATGCCGAAAGTCAGGGCTTCGAGGCCGTCTGGCAGGCGGAATCGCGGCTGGTACGCGATGCCATTGTTCCGATGGCCGCCTACGCCGCGGTGACCGACCACATCAAGATCGGGTCGGCAGTCATCAACAACTGGACGCGCAACATCGGCCTGCTGGCAGCCACCTTCCTGACGTTGGACGACCTGGCCCCGAACCGCATCATCTGCGGTATCGGCGCCTGGTGGGATCCGCTGGCGAAGAACGTTGGCATCGACCGCAGGAAACCCCTGACGGCGATGAAAGAGACCGTAACAGTCCTGCGCCGCCTGTTGAACATGGAGCGTGTCACCTTCGACGGTGAGTTCATTCACGTCAGCGGCATCGAACTGGATGTGGTCTACGGCCGCCGCGAGCCGCGTCACGTCCCGATCATGATCGGCGCCACCGGCGACCAGATGATGGAACTGAGCGGCGAGATCGACGACGGGGTAGTGTTGAACTATTGCGTCTCCCCGGAACACAACGACCACGCCCTCGAACTCCTGGAAAAAGGTGCGCGCAAGTCGGGACGCAAACTGGAAGATCTCGAGCGGCCGCAATTGATCGTCTGCTCGGTAGATCACGACCATGACAGGGCGATCGAAGCCAGCAAAATGCTGCTCTGTCAGTATCTCGCCCAGCAGCCGCACATCGCCAGGGCGAGCGGCGTCTCCCAGGAAGTGGTGGCGGAGATCCAGACTACCCTGGGCTGGCCGGCCACCAAAGAGCAGATAAACAAGGCCAAGCACTTGGTCCCGGCCGAACTGGTTATGCGCATTACCGCTTCAGGGACGCCGGACGAGGCGCGCACCAAGGTACAGGAGTACATCAAGCGCGGCGCCACCTGCCCCATTCTCTACTCAGCCGGGGGAAACACGAAACTTCTCATTGATACATTCGCTCCCGGTACTTGATCCACACAGGTTATAATCCGTTAAAATATTCAGCAACTAGGCCATGCGCCTCTTTACCCGGGCTTGACAAGGCCAACTTCAGTAGTATGATTTCCGATTCGTGCCTAAAATAGGATGAAACTATGGCAAATAATCCTAATATAAAAAACGGTAGTACTCCCGCAAATCAATTGCGTCTGGAATACGAACGTCAAAATGCTCTCTTTGACGCCCAACTGCCCATCGTCCAGCGTTTCCTCGAAGCGCAGGCGCGCCAGATCGCGGAAGCCTATACCGAACGGGCGCAGCGCGTCCGCTTCAAGCTCCCGGACCGGGTCATTGCAGCAAAAGGAACCCAGCCTGTATCCGTCCAGCAGGCAGTTCGCGAACAACGCGCGGGAGGTTTCACCAATAAGCTGGCCCGGCGGGATGTCCATGATACGCTGCGGCAGCGGCTGGCTGAACTGGAACAGTCCAGCGACCAGGCGATTGTCATCGCCGCCAGTCTGATCCGCTTTGCATCGGCAACTCACATGGTCCGCAATATGCTGCCATCAGGCAGAATTGTCGCGTACTTACCAACCGAGGAAGACGACATCCCGTCCATTCCGGTCAGCGATGGGACCGAGCCGGAATCGGCGATTACCGCCTCCACCGATGCGATCGCGGAAGAAGGGAATGCCGAGGACGGCCGCGGCAGTCTCCAGGTCCCGTACGTACCGGCAGCGCGGCGCTTCTACCTGCCGCAATGGGTGGCGTTCGGCGATAAAGGCGAGCTGCTGGTCAATACCGTCAAGGAAGCCGAAGCTCACATCGCTTCGATGCAGCATTTCCTGAACGTCCTTTTTGCGGCCCGTTCGTTAGCGCCTTACATGGTTGCCGACGATGAGTTTGAAAAGAAACGCTACGGCATGCTCGGCCAACTGGTCAACCAGGGCCGGGCGCTGGCTCTTCATCAGACCAGCCTGATCATCCAGAAGATTCAGGAACGGGCCGCCGCCCAGAGCCTGAACCGGGGCCTCAGCCTGCGCCTGCCGTATTTCAACGACCAGGACCTGCAAGTTGAAACCTATGATTTCGTGATCATCCCTGCCGGCCGGATCATGTTCGTCCCCGCTTTTGTCGTCCGGTCAGTACGCGACGAACACGCCAAGGTAGCGCAGGATACGCGATTTAATGCTTCCACACGCAAGCATTTACTCACCGACTTAGAGATGCTGGAAAAAGCATTTTTCAAGCCTGAATAAGTCTTACTAGGTGTTGTATGCTGTTTTCCATTGGTTTGTTGATTGTGATTGTGTTCCTGGCTTATCGCGCCGCGCCGCGCGAAAAGCAACAGGACGCGCTTGTGCATGGCGCGGGCCAGGTGGGTTTCCTGGCCGCGCTGGCGCTCTTCGGCGTGGACTATTTCACTTCTTATTTCTACGCCACCGGGGAAATGATGAGCGCTCTGCACCCCTACGGGTTGCAGAAATATGCCTTCATCGCCGTGGCCGTCATCGCCCTGGCCAACTTCGTCTTCGGTGCATTGTACATGTATTCGCTGGGGGTATTTAATGAGGGCGGCGGCTCTTTTACGGCGGCGATGCGCTACCTCGGGCCATCCCTCAGCCTGGTGGTGGCCGTCGTCCTGATCCAGGACTATATTTTCACGATCGTCGTCTCGACCCTGTCCGGTGTCCAGCAATTGCTCTCCATCGCCCAGCTGGCCGACACCCTGTGGGTCTGGCGATTCCTGATCGCACCTGGTGGCTGACCATCCGCGGGCGCGGCGAATCGGCGCGCGTCGTCTTCATCATGTTGGCAGTCTTCATCATGCTGACCGTCATCATGGCGATCGGCCTGTTCCTCGCCAAAGGCCGCGGGATCGGCACGCTGTTCTTCACCGAGGCCGTTACACAGCCAAGCATCGGTCAGGCCATGTACCACATGCTGACGGCTTCCATGAAGGGCCTGGTGGCTCTCAGCGGCCTGGAAGCTATGTCCAACGGCATCCAGTTCGTCATTCACGAAGACATGCCGGCGGTAGCCTGGGGCAAGAAACGCCTGCCGGGTCTGAACTGGTTCTGGAAATTTTACAGCGGCAGTTCCGGCATTGGCCGCTTGGTGCAGACCTCCTTCCTTTTCTACGGCGGCCTGACGACTGCCTTCCTGGCATATTTCTCGATCCATTTCAACGCATTTGACAATGTCGAAGGGCGTTCGCTGATTGGGAACCTGGCATTCATTGGCTTCAAACAGCTCGGCAGCGGCGGATGGATACTCTACTGGGCTTACCAGATCCTGGCCGTCGCCCTGCTGGCGTCCGCATCCATGACCGCCTACCAGGATTTACAGGCCATGGCTTGGCGTAATGTCGCCATTGGCGAAATCCCGGAAGCGGTTGTTTATCGTAACCCGAAAGGGACTTTTACCCGTCCAGTCACCGCGGCCGCCATCGCGGCCATTATCATCCAATTGCTGGTACGCGGCGAATCCAGCCTGGCAGTGCCCTATTATGGGGTCGGGGTCTTTATGCCGATCATGGCAATGGGCCTGGCGATCCGCCGCCACATCCTGGCGACCATGACGGGCCGCAAACGCTTCTGGGGCAGCCTGGGAGCGACCATCGCGGCGACACTCGCCGGCGTTGTTTTCATCGGCCAGATTGTGGGTAAATGGAGTGAAGGCGGCTGGGTGGTATTAATCTCTCTCAGCGTCCTGATCCTGATGGCGCATGCCATCCTGATTTCACCCATCGGCTTCCGCACACCCCAGGACATTCACCGCATCATCCGCGAGAAATCCCGCATCCAGGGACAGATGGGCAATATCGTCGAGTGGCAATCCCTGAGGGTGCAGGAATATCGCTATCGCCTGCTCGTGGCGGTGGCGCGTTTCTGGGAATGGTTTGGCGTCCACCGCCCATTACGCTTCGAACCACCAGTTCCTGCTGGTGAATTTGAAGCCGCCATGAACCATGCTGAGACTGAAACCTTCCTGGATCAATATTTAGCCGGCAAGCCGAAACGAAAACCAAAACTGGGCGGTGCGCCCAAAGAAACCGCTCCCGGCGACGAAGAAGATAAAAAAGAATAAACTCACCAGGAGACGAGCGCCGTAAGTTCGTCTCCCGTTTTTTACATATGAGTTCAGCTCCTATCCACAGCCTGCGCGTCCCGGAAGTATTCCAATCCCTGGAGACTTCCCAGAACGGCCTGCCCACAAACGAGGCAGAGTCGCGCCGGTCGCTATATGGGAACAATGTTCTTTCTGAACAGCCACGCCAGCCAAAATGGCAGAAATTCATCCATCAAGTCCGCCACCCTTTCATCGTACTGATGTTCCTGGCGGTACTGATCAGTTTCTGGCAAAGGGACTGGACTCTGGCTTTTGTCATCCTGCTCCTGACCATAACCAGCAGTGCTTTTTCCTACTGGCGTGAGTACCGCGCCGAACAAGCCATTGAAAAGCTGCGCCACCTGCTTCCGGCTTATGCACACGTCACCCGTAACGGGACGGAAGCCCATATCCCGGCCAGTGAGGTCGTTCCGGGTGACGTGCTGATACTGGCCGAGGGCGATAACATTGCCGCGGATGCTCGCGTCGTCGAGGAGTATGGGTTGCGGGTCAATAACGCTTCGCTGACCGGCGAGGCTGTTGCAGCTCGCAAAACAGCCGAAGCATCCATTCTTCCCAATATCAGCGACCTGGAACGCCCCAACCTGATTTTCGCCGGAACATCGGTGGCATCCGGGACCGGCAAAGCCGTCGTCTACGCCACCGGCATGTTAACCCAGTTCGGCCGCATCGCCCACCTGACCCAGACTGTTCAGGAAGAGCCTTCCAGGTTCCAGAAAGAACTCGAACGTCTGGGAAAAATCCTTACCTGGGTTGCAGTGATAATCGGCGGAATCGTCTGGGCGCTTGCAAATTATGAGCCGAATGTCAGCAGCCACTACACCAACCCGCTTCTACTCGCCCTGGGAACCATCGTTGCTTTGACACCGGAAGGCCTGCCAGCCACGTTGACACTTTCGCTGGCGATTGCCGTGCAACGGCTGGCCGGACGCGGCGTATTAGCCAAACGGCTGAACGTTGTCGAGACCCTGGGCAATGTCTCGGTCATCTGCACCGACAAAAGCGGCACGCTGACCCAAAACCAGATGACCGTGCGTGAAGTCTGGGTGGCGCGGCACAAGCTCCAGGTCACGGGAGTAGGCTACGAGCCAAAAGGTCAATTCACGCCCTCGCCGGTGGATAGTCCCTTCGAAAAAGACCTGCTTGCCCTGCTGGAAGCGGCTCTATGCTGTAACAATGCCCGTGTCAATCCACCAACGCCGGAACGCCCCACCTGGACCAGCCTGGGCGACCAGACCGAAGCAGCTCTCAAGGTGGCCGCCTTGAAATATAACCTGAACGAAGATGTTTCCAATATGCTCTTACCGCGCATCCACGAAATCCCGTTTGATGCCCGGCGAAAGCGTATGACTACCATTCACCGCGAGATTGACCGGGAAATTGCTTTGTCGAAAGGCGCCCCGCGTGAAGTATTGCAACTCTGCTCGCACATCCAGGTTGACGGGGAGATTCGCCCGCTCGACGAAACGATCCGGACCGAGATCCTGGCCGCCAACGACGACTATGCCCGCCGCGCCCTGCGCGTTTTGGCTTTCGCCCGCCGCAACCTGCCGCCGCGTTCCGGCGCGTACACCGCCGAATCCATCGAACTTGATCTGACCTTCCTCGGCCTCATGGCAATGATGGACCCGCCGCGCCC
>JAPLGV010000095.1 GCA_026389975.1 Chloroflexota bacterium | reverse complement strand
TTTGGGTTGACCAGCGGACCATTCTTGTAAGCAATGTCTTCCCAAAAATGGGCAAAATCGAATCGGGCACCCGTCTCTAGGATGGTTTTAACACCCTGGTAGCTGAGTTCTGCTACCGTTTCGATGATCTCATCGAATAACGACTCGTCATCTGCCATCAGGTAGCTCATCCCGACCAGGCCCAACCAATCGCGGATCACCCCCAAGAGGCCGCCGCAATATAGGCCATAAGATTGCTGACGCTCACCAAGCAATAATTCCCTGCCTCCGGCATCGAACCGTTTGCAGACCCCATCGATTGTCACCTCGGCCTGGGTGAAACGCCGGCTGTCAAATTGCAGCCGCGGCTTGAAGATTTCCTCCCACTCCTTGCGCCCTTTAAGCAAATGGTTCACCTCGGTGGGAATCGAGACAATGCCTTTTTTCTCGATCACGGTTCCACCGTCTTCGTTCAGCACCAACCGTGAGCCATCCGGTCTTTCTTCGATGATTTTCTTTTCGATGGGCGGGAAAAGCCGCGTCTGCCAGCCAAGAGCCTGTGACCAGTTGAAATCGAAACCTAACCGGGCGGAGAGAACAGCATCCACCGCGTTCCCATCACTCCAGGCTTTGGATTCCTCAGGCGTAAGGTGTCCCTCGGCCGCCCACTTGTCGAGCAGTTCATTCCAGAAACCGAAGTGAACCACAGGCAGCCGGTCATAGGGTCGGTAGTTCAGGACAGCCAGGGTGCGTTCACGGCTGTTCATACTCTAGTACCATCCCTCAGCGTATGCAGTTTCGTACATGGCGACGATGTTCTCGATGGGGGTCACCGGCTGGAGGTTGTGGCAGGGTGCCAGGATGTAGCCGCCGCCTTCACCCAGGATGCGGAAGTTTTCCCGAACCTCGCCCCGCACCTCCTCGACTGTGCCGAATGGGAGGGTGTGCTGGTTATCCATCGCACCATGGAAGGTAAGACGGTCGCCGTACTGTTCCTTCAGGTGTTGGCGGTCCATACCGTCGGCGCGCCATTGGATTGGGTTGAGAATGTCTATCCCGAGATCCACCAGTTCTGGCAGGATGCGCGTGATGTTGCCGTCGTCGTGATGGAAGACGTATGCTCCGCCGCTGTGGGTCAGGTCAATTATCCGTTTCATGCCGGGAAAGAGATACTCGCGGATGTGGCCCGGAGAGATGAGCAGGTTGGTCTGCCCGCCCAGATCCTCGGCGATGTATGTGACAGTGACTTTGCCTAGGATGGTTTCCAGGGTGCGCAAGGTATTCTGATAAGCCAATTCGAAAAGGTTGTCCAGGCAGTAATGAACGATGTCAGGGTGTTCGACCAGGTCGATGAGCGCCTGTTCCTGGCCACGTAAATCTTTGTAAATCCAGAAAGGTTCGCTGCCCCCGCCTCGGACTGGATAGGCTTCGCGGTTTTTGATCTGGTCAGCGATATCGCTGTAATCCCACCAGCCCGGAATCGGCCAGGTGTAATTCGCTTTGATTTCCTGGAGGCTGCCGTATTGCGCGAGTGGATGATGCACCGCTTCAGAATAAGTTCCGGTCCCAAAATCGATCCACCGGAAGCCGATGCCAAAGGCATCTACGTCCGCAGGCAGCGCTGGACCCACATAACGCGGCGAGACCGAAACCAAATAATCTACATGCAGCCTCTCCATCAGGGTATGGTAAGTCTCGCAACCCAGATGCTCCATTAACCTTTGGGTGACTTCAGGGGTAGCCCAATAATCCAACGGGACTCGGTCCGGTTGCTGGTGATGAAGGAGCGCCAGCCAGCGCTCGTGCGGAGTCATGCTTCCCTTGAAGTGCATGGCGAAGTCCCGTTGCAATCGACTTCGTTATATCCGGATGGTACTCCCATCCTCGAAGCCGACTAAAACGCCTTTTCCAATTCCTGGATGTGCCAGGACGGCCGTGATATTCCGGCCGCCCAGCTTTCTTACCTGCCAGGGTTTCCAGGTCTTACCACCATTACTGGAGACCAGGATTGTTCCTCCATGAAGCATGAGCATTTCCTTGCTGGTTTGGGAGGCGGGTGAAAACAGGATTTGGTTCACCGGCGCCTCAGAGGTGAACCCGGTCGGCTGAGCCCAGGATTTTCCCCGATCCCGGGAAATCAAGAGGCCCTTATTTTCGGTACCAACGAACAGGGTATTATCTTGAGCGAAACGCGGGGAGATCGCCAGGCTGATGACGGCATCGAATCCGATGGGCAGAGTGACCTCTTTCCAGGCACGGCCTCCATTCGTACTGCGGAACAATCCGCTCTCCGCGCCCGCATAGACTGTTTCATCCGCACTGAAATCGGGCGATATTGCCAGACAGAGGATATTCAAGTCCAGCAGCCCGAAATTCCAGGATACCCAACTTTGACCTCGGTCGGTCGATACCAGCACACCATCTTCATTGGTGCCAGCAAAAACCATCCCATCCTCGCTAAAGTCAGGCGAGACGACCAGGGCGGAAATGGCAGGCGGGGGCGTGGGCAGTCGGCTGCGCTGCCAGTTTATCCCGCCATCGTAGGAGCGCAGGATGGCACCGTTTAACCCGGCGAAAACGGTCGGCTCGTGAATGAAATCCGGGGCGAGTGCGATCGCCGTCGTTGGAAGTGTTTGCCTTGCCTCCAGGCTTGCGTAGGCAGATTCCCAGGTTTGGCCTCCGTCGCCCGAACGGAACAGGCCCGAAGCCCGGGCCGCGAAGTAGATTTCCTCGCCGCCTCGGTCAAAAGTGGCTGGTGCTGCCAATTGGAAAATATAATCGGTGGGTTGTGCAGACGAAGAAGGATTTTTTGGTTCCATATTCTATGTCTTATGTTGTGTGATACGCCTCAGGAGGTTTGGCGCGATGGATGAGCACATCCACCGTCAGAGCCAGCGCTGCTCCATGGATGGCTCGGTAAACGGCCTCATGGATTACCGCGGCTGAATCCACGATCCCGGTTTCCGCCATATTGACGATCTTACGCTGAACAACGTCATATCCACATCCCGGGCCAGCCGCAGCGATTTGGGCTAGGATTTCAACCGGTTCTTCACCGCCGTTCTGTAGCAAGGCCCGGATGGGAGCTTCGACCGCCTTCGCCAGGATCCTGTATGCCGCGCGCTCATCCGGATCCTTCGCTCGGCGGTATTTTTCAAGTAGGAGAGGTTTGCATGCCAGCAGTGCCAGTCCTCCTCCGGGAAGGACGCCGCTGCGCATGGCACCTCGCATCGCCTCGGCGGTGCGTTCGGCCAGTTCCTTGCGCGCCTGGGCAGCGATCGGACTGGGATCGCCCATCCACAAGACGGCGGAACCGCCCAAGAGTTTACCGATCCTTTCCTGCAGGCGCTTGCGGCGTTGAGAGTCTTTATTTTTCGAAAAGGCGGTGCGTAACATGGTGATGTGCTGCCGTAGTTGGCGCGGGTCGCCTTTTCCTCCCGAGATTCCAAAGTATTCATGGTCGGCCCAGGCACGTCGGGCAAAACC
>JAPLGV010000288.1 GCA_026389975.1 Chloroflexota bacterium | reverse complement strand
GTGCTGTGATTGGGTGGACACCGCCCAATCGCGTTTAGCTTCGCGTAGCACCCCCGCGCAGTACCCGCCGTAGGTTCCCGCAGGGGGCAGGGTGAAGGGGGCTGCGGCAGCAGTGGGACGAACGACGCTGCGCAGCGTCCCCGTAGTGAAGCGCAGGGGAAAGCCGCTGCCTGCACTCCCGGCAGGACACCGGGACGGTGTGAGCGAAGCGAATGTGTCCGCCTGCCTGCCCCGGTTCTTTCGGGGCCTGCCCCGGTTCTATCGGGGGAGCCGGGGTTAGCTTGCGGTAAACATATGGTCCTCATTTTGCAGATAACTCAATCTCACCTTGCTTATGTGGGTACTTTCCGACAATTTCTGAGTAGAAATCTCGAATTATCATAAAATCGGCTTGAATATCACCTGTAGGTTTTATGCTGGGACCAAGTCCACAGACTTTATTTTCATAATCAATATAGGCCATCACGATTGGTACATCCGCCTTGAACGCAATATAATAAAACCCTGTCCGCCAATGGGATGCTTTATTGCGTGTTCCTTCTGGGGAAATACCGATGATTAATTCATCGTATTCATCAAATTTTGCGGCAACTTGATCAACCAGGTTTGTTCTCTCACGCCTGTTGACTGGAATCGCACCTAATGAACGCCAGAACACTCCCATTGGCCAACGAAAGAGCGAATCCTTGCCCATCCAACGGATTGGAATACCTTCCACGGTCATCAACAATAGCATGATAACAAAGTCCCAATTTGATGTATGCGGTGCACCGATCAACACAAAACGAGAAGTACGAGGTGGTATGACGTGGGTGCGCCAGCCTGTCAATCGTAAAACAGATCGAGCAATTGCATGAGCCAGTGTGGATCTTTGAATACCTATAGCCAAAGACATAATTATTTATCCATAATGTTGCGAGATTTTTGTTTTTATTCCTGAACCCTGCTTGTTGGGCAGGGAGCAAGCTAACGGTTTGCGTAAGCCCCGGAGCAGTTGGCCGGGGTAGCGGCAAGTGCGGGATTTGGCGGGAAAAACTACCAGACGCAGAATCCGCCTTCGGGGCAAAATCCCCTCAAGTGTGGGCAACGCCCGCACTTGTCCGAGTGCACGCGGTGTTAGGCGCGTTTTTTCTGTTTGGTCATGGACATTCAGTTAATGTATCTTTCAACCCAGGCCAAGATTCAACTGGTATCGGCGTTATATACACGAGTTCCCAGCCTTGTTCCATACGGAAAAACTGAAAGCCAACAATGCCACTTTTATTTTCTCCAAAACCTAGATTTGACCAATCAAAGTTTATGTCTTTAAAAACAATTATGGCTTTATCGGGTTCTGTTCCAAAATCAGGGTTATATCCCAGGCATTGAGGAGAAGAGTTAATTAACCCTTTTTTTAATTCTGTGACGATAATTTCGGCATTGTTGTGACCGAGAAAAACTCCACCCGTTGCATATCTCCAAAACTGGGCACCGTTTTGTCCAATAACGTCAGAAATCATAACAGGTTGATTTTGACCAATTGAAAATGAAACCCATTGAACTACTGATGGAAAATCAGAACGGTCTAATTGCACAGAAGGTCTAATGGAATCCGGGGTGATTGTCAGAAAAGGCACATTAGTTGGGGATGGCACAGAGATCGCTGATGGGATTGCTGAAAGTGTTGCGGCAACAATTGTTGCAATTTTATTGGTATCACTTTTATCAGTTGGTGCGGGCGCATTGTTAGTACAAGCTGTTAATAGGCCCAATAAAAATGTAATGGTAATAAGAATTGATGATTTATTCATACTGTCTCTCTGTTGGCTTTGGGACAATCAGGATGCAACAGTTTACTTTTGCGAGATTACAACAAGCGCCTACCACGCGTTTGAGCGGATCGTATAACGGCTTATAGGCGGTTCGTATAAAATCCGAATATGGACATTATGTTAGCATTTCAACACCTCTCAAGGAGAGGTGACCGGGTACATTTGGGAGTAGACTTCCTGTTGGTTAGGAACGGGAACGTTCTGCTCCGGGTGTGTGACGTTTGGGCCAGCCGAATTGCCGTATGAGAAGCCTTTGGCAAGCTCGGTATTATGTTTGGCTGCCCGTTCGGATTCGCTAACCTGGGAGACTCAATGAGTCAGCCCGAGTCCGTGTGTGAAGTTCATGCCCAAAAATCAATGTACCCGGCCCATTATATCCTGAGGAGGCATAGAAATGACAGATGGCGCAACGCGGTTTTTTGGATTGGATATCCACAAAGAGTACTTTGTGGCAGTGGCAGTCAACCGGGAACGTGAGACCGTTTTCGGTCCTCAAAGGGTCTCGAATTATCAGCTGGACGATTGGGCAGGGCGGGTGCTCACGCCCCAGGACGCAATCGTGCTTGAGATGACCACGAACACCTATCTGTTTCATGATACTCTGCTGCCACTGGTTCACTCGGTCATCGCAGTTCACCCGCCGAACGTTCCGCTGGTCACGAATGTCCATGTGAAAACGGACAAAAAGGCAGCCGAGACGCTGGCGCAATTGCTCGCGGCCGGGATGCTCACAGGGGTGTGGATCCCGCCGCATGAGGTGCGTGATCTGCGCTCCCTGATCTCCCGCAGGGAGAAGATGGTGCACCTTTCAACCATGGCGAAGAACCGTCTGCATGCTTTGGAACATCGCAACCACCTGGTCTTGCCAGATAACCCTTTTTCACCCGACCAGCGAACCTGGTGGGAAAACTTGGAACTCTCGACAACCGAAAAGCTGCTGGTGCGTTCCGACCTGGACACGCTCCAATTTGCTCAGAAGCAGGTTGAGAAGATCGAAGAATGCCTGAAGCAGAAGAGCATCCAGGATGAGCGTATTCCCCTTCTGATCCAGTTGCCGGGGGTGGCCATGCTCACCGCCACGACAATCCTGGCGGCCATCGGCGATATCACCCGCTTCCCGACTGCCAAAAAGCTGGTGGGCTACGCTGGGCTGGGCACTCGCGTCCACGACAGCGGCATGACCCATTCCAGTGGCCGGATCACCAAGGCAGGCCGCAAAGATCTGCGCCGCGCCATGGTGAACGCAGCCAACCATGCTGTGCTGAATAATTCTCACTGGAAGGCAGAGATGAAGCGACTGGAACCTCACTTGGGCAGATCCAAAGCCATTGTAGCGATTGCCCGCAGGCTCCTGGTGGCAGTTTGGCATGTGCTCACCAAACAGGTGGCAGATTGTTTTGCGGATCCGCAGAATGTAGCTCGTTCGTTCTTGAGCCACGCCTATCAGGTTCGTGTAAGAAACCTGCCCAAGGGACAGTCTGCGCCAGCTTTCACCCGCCAACAACTGGATCGCCTGGGCCTTGGCAAAGAACTGCAGAAGATCTCTTTTGGATCGAAACTTATCAAGTTGCCGCCCTCGAAGCTGTTGATCGAAAAAAAGTGAGCGGTGTCCCAAGCAGGTCGGCGCTCCTGACCTGATGGCAGGATATATTCCGGACGCCCCGGGATCAAGACCTTAACCCGGTATTTGGAAACGGGCTCACCGCTCGAATCCATTATACAACGGGAGTCAAGAGAACGTTTTGTCAAAGGGCAAAACGGTGTGATGTTGTTTGTCTTTTTGCGGTTCGTGGCGCTTTTCAGTAGCCAGAGGGGGCTTATAATTACCCTACCCCCCAGAAAAGGCGAGCAGGCTGGTTTTCCACCCTTGTCTCGTTTTTTCATTTTTCATTCTCGGTTGGGCCGGGTAAACAATCAGGCTGAATCCCTTGACGGTTTATTGAGTCCGTACG